>JAIDJD010000412.1 GCA_029052375.1 Duncaniella sp.
CATCCCCACACCCAAGACAACCCTCAGTCATATGTGGGCCAAGGGAGAGCAGTAGCTGCCCAAGATGGGCGTCATAATCCTCGTAGGCTCAATCGTAGTGTGGGTGCTCAACTACTTCCCCCTGCGCGACAAGCAGGCCGCAGGCAACCCCTCGGACCGCACAGAGATGGCCGTCGACGACTCCAAGATAGACACATCTAAAGACAGCTACCTCCAGATGCTCGGCAAGGCCATCAACCCCATGATGGAACCCATAGGATTTCACTGGCGCGCCACAGTGGCCGCGATAGCCGGCGTCCCCGCCAAGGAGATTGTAGTCTCGACCCTCGGCGTGCTCTATACCGGCAACGAGGAGGCCGAAGAGCAGACCCTGTCAGCCAGACTAAAAGAGCCCGACCCCCGCACAGGCAAGCCTGACTTCACCACCGCATCGGCCCTTGCCTTCATGGTCTTCATCCTGCTCTACTGCCCCTGCATTGCCACGGTGACAGCTGTGGTCAAGGAGACCGGCAATCCCCGCTACGGACTGTTCTCGGTGTTGTACAACACAGCCGTAGCCTGGCTCTTCGCCTTCGCCACATACCACATAGCCCTCATGTTCGTGTAATCCAACCGACCGTATAAGGCAGGCCGTCGAGATTGACCACTCATCAACCTCGACGGCCTGTTTTCCTATATAAAACAGCATCAGATCTGTCCCGGCTCCGGGCGCAGGTCATAATGGTTGCGCTGGGCCTCGAAAGTCTCGGGCGAAGCCTTGAGACGGCGTGTGTCCGCCTCGATATCGTAGACAATGTCGGCCTCGGACACAGTCTCAGGCACAGGCCTGGGCTCGGGAGCGTCAGCCTTAAGTCCGGAGAGGCCGAAATGCCTTGAAAAAGCATCAAGCACCATCTGCGTGGCCCTCACCTTACCCTCGCGCGAATATCCCGCGATATGCGGGGTGGCATAGAGCGCCTTGTCGAGAAGCTCGCGGTCTATCTCAGGCTCGCCCTCCCAACAGTCTATGGCTACGTCAGATATTCTGCCCTCCCGCAGTCCGCGCAGCAGGGCCTTCGTGTCTGCCACAGGCCCGCGGGCGGCGTTGAGCAATACCGGACGACGGCCGAGCATATCCACAAACCCGTCTCCAAGCAGGTGATAGGTGGGATGGTCTCCGGCATTGGTGAGCGGGGTATGCACCGATATGATGTCGGCCTCGCGGGCAATGTCGGCAAGCGAGCAATATTCATACCGCCCGGGGGCGGAGACCTCAAGGAAAGGGTCGTTGACCATCACCTTCATGCCAAGTCCGCGGGCCCAGCGTATGAGTACAGAACCTACGTTCCCGGCCCCTATCACTCCGAGAGTGCGTCCCTCGAAGCCTCCCGTGCGTTTGGCGACCTCGAGCACCCACTGGGCCACGGCCGGAGCGTTGCACCCCGGCGCGTTGGCCACCTCTATCCCTCTGCTTTCGCAATACGGAATATCAATATGGTCTGTGCCGATGGTGGCAGTACCCACAAAGGTACATTTGGCGCCGTCAAGGAGCGACGCATCACAACGGGTGCGTGTCCGGGTGATGACGGCGTCTGCATCCCGCACACCTTCAGGAGTGAGGTCGTGCGTGAGCGACGCCCCCGCTACAGACCGCAGGGGGAGGTCGACAAAAGGTATATTGGGATCTACGGCTATCTTCATGAATAAGTCTGCCAGAAATACAGTCCGAAATACGAAGCGAGCATCAGGAGGATGTATATGTATCCCCTGCGCGATGCGGTGTAGCGGAAGAAGAGGCCTACCTGAAACGCCACGCAGGCATTGAGCAGAGTGACGTAGAATGGCAGATAGGTGAAGTTGACCACCGCATAGAGCGACGTAGCCACGCCTATCAGCAGCAGCAGACCGTTATAAGCCCTGTCTCTCGCGTTGAACGAGAGGATGCGCAATATGTTGAGCAGCCACATCGAGAACCCGAGCAGCAGGGTGAAGCCTACGGCGGCCACAAACGGCAGTCCGCCGTTGAGCTCGAGCAGAAGCCTCGGAGATGTCAGGAAGAAACGAGGCATCTCGGGCCACGGGGCAAGGCCGGCGCCATAGACTATCCACAGCGGAGCCACTATGCCGAGGACCGCGGCCAGCACAGTCTTGAACCTCAGCACCCTCATCTGCCCGAGGGCAACGAAGAAAACGGGCAGATAGAGCAGGAAGTGATAGTCGAGCGTGGCCGCACCGGTGAGCAGGGCGAATACCATGCACACGCGCCTGGTGCAGATGCGCTCAGAGTAGATACTGAACATCAGCCACATACAGGCCAGCACAACGATGGCCAGGAGAGAGTCTGTGCCGACGTATCCGGCCACGACCGGCGTGCAGCAGCAAGCCACTATGAAAAACCCCGCGAAGAAGACAGACATCGTCCTCAGGAGGTTGAAGAGCTTGTTGACCATCACCATCATCGAGGCCACGGCCACGAGACACACAAGATTGACCTCGCACGAAAGCTCGGGGAAAGCCGCAAACCAGTCTCGGCCGACCTTGAAGACCACCGACTCGGGGGCAGGAGGAGCTGAGACACGGCCCGAGGCTACGCTCTGCCACGTCAGCCACATGGCGCACAAGGAGAGCAGCACAGCCACTCCCCTCGAGCGCAGGACGTTGGAGAAATGTTGTTCGCGAAGTGTCACGGAAGAGCGGCCAAGTGTTACTTAGCCTCCTCTATGGCACGGAGGTCGGCGCCGATGTCGCGGCGGAAATACTTGCCCTCGAAGCCGACAGCCCCGGCTCCGCGGAAGCTTGCCGCAAGGGCTTCGTTGAGATCCTTGCCGTATGCGCTGCAGGCTATCACACGGCCGCCGGATGTCAGCAGGGTGCCGTCGGCGCCGAGCTTTGTGCCGGCATGGAAGTAGACCGAGCCCTCCTCGGCGCTGTCTGCTCCGGAGATAGCCTTGCCCTTGGGATAGTCGCCGGGATAACCGCCGGAGACAACCATGACAGTGGTGGCATAGCGGGGATCCTCGTCGAGTGGCATATCGCTGAGATTGCCCTCGGCGGCGGCCTTGAGCAGAGGCACGAGGTCTGAGGCGATGCGGAGCATCACCACCTCGGTCTCGGGGTCGCCCATGCGCACGTTGTATTCTATTACCATCGGCTCGCCCTCGACACTGATGAGGCCGAGGAATATGAATCCGCGATAGACGATTCCCTCCTCAGCGAGTCCCTTGACGGTGGGCTTGACTATACGCTCCTCCACCTTGTGCATGAACTCCTTGTCGGCGAACGCCACGGGGCTGACAGCACCCATGCCTCCGGTGTTGGGACCGGTGTCGCCCTCGCCGATGCGCTTGTAGTCCTTGGCCACGGGGAGGATGCGGTATCCGCCGTTGCCGTCGGTGAGCACAAATACAGAACACTCTATGCCCTTGAGAAACTCCTCGACGACAACAGTGGCCGAGGACTTGCCGAACATACCGCCGAGCATCTCGCGCAGCGAACGGCAGGCCTCCTCATAGCTGTCTATGATCAGCACGCCCTTGCCGGCGGCCAGACCGTCTGCCTTGAGGACATAGGGGGGACGGAGCGTTGCGAGAAACTCCTCGCCCTCGGCCACAGTGTCGGCCGTGAAGCTGCGGTAGGCGGCTGTGGGGATGGAGTGGCGGGCCATAAACTGCTTGGCAAAGTCCTTGCTGCCCTCGAGGGCGGCGCCGGTCTTGGAGGGGCCTACGATAAGGGGCGAGCCGGGGATTGCGTCGAAGTAGTCGTAGATGCCGGCCACAAGGGGGTCCTCATTGCCGACGACTATCATATCCACGTCGTGCTCCGAAGCAAATTTGGCCACAGCGTCGAAATCGAGGGGCGACAGGGCCACGTTCTCGCCATATTTGTGGGTGCCGCCGTTGCCGGGGGCTATGTAGAGTCTGTCAAGTTCAGGGCTCTGGGCAAGTTTCCAGGCGATGGCACACTCACGCCCGCCGGAACCGAGAAGAAGGATATTCATATTCAGATATATCAGATAAATTGGTTTTGTGCTTGGTGCTTGATAGATTCAGAGTGGATGTCTCAATCCTCGCCGTTGTTTTCGGCCGTCGTGCCTCCGTCAGCATCGGGGCGCTTCCAGCGGCGGCGTATGCGCATGAAGGGACCGTCCCCGGCAGGGAGCGAAGGCATCGTTGGCGACTTGGCTATCGAGTCGAGCGCATTCTCGTTGCGGCGGCGCGATATCAGCTCCTCGGCCTCGCTGCGGCGGGCAGTCTCCTCCTTGAACTTGCGTCGGTTCTCCTCGCTGCGGGCAAAGGCGCCCTTCTTCGGACGGTATTTCTCGCTGAGAGGCGTGCGCTTCTCGGGACCCTTGCGCTGGGCGTCGCGGGGCGACTCGCTCTTGCGGCGGTCTGCGCGGCGTCCTCCGAGCCCGGCCTTGTCGGCATCGCGGAGCCATTTCTGGTCAGACTTTCTCGCGGGACGCTTCTTGTCTGTATCCGCTTTCTCGCGCTTAACCACTCCGCCGGCACGCCTGAACTCTTCCTTGGTGCCCTCGAAGGTCACATACTCGCAGAGGCGGCAGTCGAGACCGCCGTTCTGCATCTCGATGCTGACAGAGGGTGTCAGGCCGATGCGATCGATGCACTCGAGATTGGACGAGATGACCCACGAATGATATCCGCAGAAGACGTGCTTGAGCTTGGAGCCGAGCAGGCGGTAGAGACCCTGGAGGTCTTCGGGATTGAGGCGCTCGCCATAGGGAGGATTCACCACGAGCACGCCGGGCGTGCCCTCGGCCGGAGCCTGCTCCCACGATGCCAGCGAGCGGACACGCAGCACCACGAAGTCGTCCACGCCCGCAGAGAGGATGTTGGCCTCGGCGGCCTCGACAGCCTTGGGCGAGATGTCCGAGCCGTAGATGCGGAAGGGGATGTCGGCGTTGCGCTCTCCCTCGTTGAGCACGGCGTCAAGAAGCTGCGAATCGAAGTCGCGCCAGTGCTCGAAGGCCCAACCCTTGCGGAAGGAGCCGGGAGCAATGTTGGCGGCTATCATGGCGGCCTCGACAAGGAATGTGCCCGAGCCGCACATGGGGTCTACGAAGGGCGCCGAACCGTCCCAGCCGCTCATCATAATAATGCCGGCGGCGAGCACCTCGTTGATGGGTGCGTCGGTCTGGGCCACACGCCAGCCGCGGCGGTGGAGGCTCTCGCCTGACGAGTTGAGAGATACCGTCACACGGTCTTCATCGATATGCACGTTGATGATGACGTCGGCCACGCCGCCAACGCAGACGTTGGGGCGCTTGTCCTCGCCATAGCGGTCCTTGAACCAGTCGACAATCGCATCCTTGACCCTGTAGACCACGTAGCGCGAGTGGGTGAAGACTGTGGAGTGGACGGTAGAGTCTACCGAGAACGTCTTGCCGAGGCTGAGGACACTGCCCCAGTCATACTCCTTGACCATCTCGTAGAGCGAGTCGGTGTCATGGGCTGTGAACTTGTAGATGGGCTTGAGGACGCTCAGTGCGGTGCGGCACCAGACATTGGCACGGTACATCATGGCGAGGTCGCCCTCGAAGGAGACCATTCTGAGGCCGGGGACTACATTCTCCGCGCCGAGCTTGACAAGCTCACCGGCCAGCACATCCTCGAGCCCCTTGAGGGTCTTTGCAACTAATTCAAACGACATAGCTTGAAAATATCTCTGTATCTTGTTTTCTGAAATTCTGTTCTTACATCTTGCGGAAGTTCTCCGGGTTGGCCTGCACGAGCTTCTCGCCGGGAGCCACCGGAGAGGTCACCCAAAGGTTGCCCCCTATCACGGCGCCGTCCCCCACCGTTATGCGGCCGAGGACAGTAGAGTTGGAGTATATCACAACGTTGTCGCCAATTATGGGATGGCGGGCTATCCCCTTCACCGGATTGTCATTCTCGTCCTTGACAAAGCTCCTGGCCCCGATAGTGACACCCTGATAGATCTTGACGTTCTCGCCTATGATGGCTGTGGCGCCTATCACCACGCCCGTGCCATGGTCTATGACAAACGAGCGGCCGATAGAGGCGCCCGGGTGTATATCGATGCCCGTGTCCGAGTGGGCCTGCTCGGCTATCATGCGCGGCAGCACGGGGACACCCAGCTCCAACAGCGCATGGGCTATGCGGTAGCTCATCGTGGCCTTCAGGCCCGGATAGCAGACTATCACCTCGTGGGTCGAGGTGGCCGCAGGGTCGCCGAGATACGTGGCGTCTATGTCTGTGTCGAGCACCGAACGCAGGCCGGGGAGCCGTTCTATGAAGCGCCCCGCTATCTCGTTCGAGCGTCTCAGAAGGCCGTCGAAACAGTCGGCGCAGTCGCGGTCGGCAAAACAGAGGGCCGCGCAGACCTGAGAGGTCAGCAGACGGTTGAGCTCATGGCAGTCTACCGTCATACGCGAGCGCTGTTCGAGCTCTGAGACAACCTCGTCCTCGAAAAAACCGGGAAACATCAGCCCGCACGCCAGCCTCACTATCCGCCTGACAGCAGGATTGGAGAGCAGCGGCTCTCCCTCGTGCCGCCTCTGCGGACACATATGCCTGATAGCAGACTTGTCACAGAGAGCGTCCACCACCTTGTCTATCGGAGCAGCCGGGTGCCGGGGATTGGATTGATGATTCATAACTGCAAAAGTAGCAAAAAATATCCTACCGTCAAAATAATTTTCCCTCACCGGGGCCGTTAGAGTAGCGTGGGCAAGTTTGAATTCAGACAATTCTCGGCAGACGACTCCCGGTCGGCCATGAAGATCGGGACAGACGGCGTGTTGCTCGGAGCATGGGCTCCGCTCGGCGCCGCCCCGCGCTCCATCCTCGATGTCGGAGCGGGGTGCGGCCTTGTGTCGCTCATTCTCGCCCAGCGCACAGACGGCCCTGACGCTCCCGGTATCCTCGGCATAGAGATAGACCCCGGAGCAGAGGCAGACGCCACAGACAACTTCGGTCTCTCGCCCTGGTCCGCAAGGCTCGGCGCAAGGCTCGGCGACTTCTGCTCGGACACCTTCGCCCCCGCACTCCCACACCCCATGGCCATAGTCTCCAACCCGCCGTTCTTCGACGAGCCCCTCCGCTCGCCCGACGGCCGGCGCGCCCTTGCCCGCCATGGCGAGGGACTCACGGTAGAGACGCTGATACGAAGGGCCGACACCCTGCTCACCCATCCCGACGACACCCTCACATTCATCGCCCCGGCCGGCAGAGACAGCGAGATAGAATATCTCCTCTTCCGCTCGCGCTTCTATCCTCGCGAGAGATGCACAGTGCTCCCCTCGCCCGGCCGAGAACCCGTGCGCACGCTCTGGAACGCCGTGCGCCATCCGGCACGATGCAGGGAGACCATCCTCTGCGTGCGCGGACGCGACGGACGCCTGTCGCGCGAATACGAACACCTCACCAGACCATACTACCTCGACAAAACATTCCGCTGAAATGACACCCGCCACAGCCAATAACACCCCCCTGCCGATGCGCATCGACTTCCGCTCGCGCCTGCTGATGTTCATCTTCATCTCGCTTGTCTGTGTCCTCATAGCCTCCCTGCTCATGGCCATAGTCCTCGGCTCGGAAGGAGCCGCATCCACACCTCGGCTGCGCATCGCCACAGTGATACAGGATATCTTCTGCTTCATAGTCCCGGCCATAGGGCTCTCAGCGGTCTCCACAGCCTTGCCTGCAAGGTTTTTGGGCATTGACAAGGGTTTTGACATGACGCAGCTGCTTCTTGCCGTGGCCGTGATGCTCTTCTCTATTCCGTTGATGAATGTCATCGTAGATTGGAACGCCAACCTCACATTGCCCGAATCTCTCGCAGGCTTCGAGGCATGGGCCAAGGCGGCTGAGGAGCGTGCCGCAGGGTCTGTCAAGGTGATGCTCGGAGCCGACACCGCAGGCTCCACAATCGCATCCATACTCATTGTCGGAGTGCTGGCCGGGCTCAGCGAGGAACTCTATTTCAGAGGCGCCCTCCAGCGCCTGCTCGCCACAGGCCCCCTCGGCGCCCACACAGCGGTATGGGTCACCGCCACACTCTTCAGCCTGATGCATATGCAGTTCTACGGCCTCGTGCCGAGAATCCTCCTCGGCGCCCTCTTCGGCTACCTCTTCCTCTGGACAGGCTCGATATGGCTCCCCGTCATCATCCACGCCCTCAACAACAGCATCTACATACTCAGCTACCGCAACCCCACGGCCGGCATAGACCGCTTCGGCACCGGCGACATCTGGCTCGCCCTCGCCTCAGCCATCATCTGCTTCTTCCTCCTCCGCACACTCTACAGACGCTCCACCTCGGGGAAACCAAAATAAAGACACCATAGTTTAATTGTAACTATTCAGCCAATCGAAGATAATCAGGTCTGTCAGTAATAAATTCAGAATAATCT
>JAIDJD010000413.1 GCA_029052375.1 Duncaniella sp.
TAGCCGGAGCCCTCCATGCGTTCCATGAGGTATTGCAGGTCGCCGCTCAGCATAAGCCATCCAGGTATGACGTCTATCTGAGGAGCGATGAAGAACGAGAGATTTTTCAGTCCGTTGCTGTTCTCGTAGGTTGTGATCAGTTTGTTGTCCTGCCAATACAGTAGAGGCGTTATCGCATCGGGGCTTGTGAAAGCTCTTACTCCGAATGTTCCAGATGCTCTCGGGATACTGCAATAGTAGCGGAGTGTGAGCATATATGAATTGGATGTCTTCAGGTTCGGATTGCCGATCCGCCACTGAAATCCGTCCAGCTGCTGAGGTGCGATGTTTGTTTCGGCCAATGTCGGTGTGGACTGCCAGGTCTCGAAGCTTAGCCTCAGCTGATGGTTCTGATTGATGCCGTATGTCGCGGTGGCTTGAGGGCGAAGGTTCCACGAACTGCTGCCCTGGTCTGTCTCCTTGAAGAGTATGTTGGTGTATTGTGCGCCGAGTCCGGCGGTAAGGGTCACCTTTTTGATTCTTTGGAGATACTCTCCAAAAATATAAATCTTGTCCTGGCGCTGGTGGAATACCCGGCCTCCGAGATTCTCATATACAGAGCGGTTGCGGTTGGCTGTGTATGATGCGCCTGCCGTAAGCCGCGAATTGTCCCATTTCTTGATGTAGTCCGCCTCGATGGCATAAGCCTGATTGCGGTCTCTGATCATCGTATGGATGTCTGTCAGGCGGTCTGTGGCGTCGGGGAGTTGCTCCACATAGTCTGAGTATGACTTGCCCCACAGGAATGAGCTGCTGAAATCTACAACAAGCGTTTGCTTGCGGGCAAAATGTTGCTCGAGATACATCGACATATATGGCTTGAAGCCTTTTTCGCCATGAGTGTCGGAGAGGAGGAGGTCGTCCGAGCCGTTGCTGAGAGACATGAGGCCGTTGTATCTGAACTTGTCGGTAAATTTTTCAAAGTATGACAGATCGAGCATAAATACGGTCGTGTCGGGCTTTATGTAGCTGTATGATGCGGTAAAGTTGCCCATCGAATTGTCCATCTGGCCTCCGCGCGAGGTCTCGTTTCTTGT
>JAIDJD010000414.1 GCA_029052375.1 Duncaniella sp.
CGATGGCGGCAGAGCGTTGCATGGCCGGGGCGCGGGTCTTGCCCTTGAGGGCGCCGCCCGAACTGCTTATGATGGGCATGGTGCCGACGGTGGTGTAGGGGTCGTCGGTGGTGCCGGCGTCGGTGTGGAATGCGAACGAGAGGTCTACAGGGATGCCGAGGCCCGGCTCGCCGGGGAGCCTGTCAGACCCTCCGGCAAGGTAGTTGACCCATAGCCCGCGCGACTTGTAGTCGTCCTCGTAGTCGTCCTTGCCCTCGGATATGGAATAGACAGACTTCGGGAAGCCTGACCACTGGAGCTGGTAGCGGGCGCCCTCGGTCCAGCGCGGATACCCGCTCACCTCGCCACGGCGAGCCACATTGCCCATGCCGCCGCCTATTCTCACGGCGTCGGCTGTGACCGCCGTCCCGCTCTTGGAGCTGACGTTGGAGAGCTCTACAGCCGGGGCCTTGCCTTTGGCGAAGGGGAAGGTGCCGAGGTAGACCCACGTCCCTCCACCCATGGTCTGGTTGACCTGAATCTCTTCCTCGCCCCTGAGCGAGCAGACGGTGTAGCGGGCGTCGGGGGCCGAGTTGGGCAGTGATTCATAGCTGACATACACGGCATACTCGCCTGCCTCGGGGATGTCTGCCGTCCATACGGCCCTGGAGGCCTGCGAGGGGTTCCTGACGGTGGCGGCCATTCTTGCCGAGCCCTGTCCGAAGGGGTTCTCGCCCCCCTTGAGCACGGACGAGGGATAGCCGAAGCCTGTCCCTGGCGCCTTGGTCCACTTCTGCGAGCCGTCTGTTTCGCTGTATCCCTTCTGAGCCTGTCCGCCGTCGGCGTCCACGATCACCTCCACATCTGTCACACATCTCTCGCGGGGAGTCATCACGTAGGCTCCGGCATTCTCGAGCATGGGGATGAGGTATGGAATCACGAAGGCCTGCGGGAAGAGGGCCTCGACTGTCCCCATCAGCCTTGAGCGCTGCCACTCCCACCGCTCTTCGGCCAGGCTGTAATACCGCCCGTGGCTCTGCCAGAGGGCGATGTTGCACCCTTGCAGTCCCTCTGGGGCGGGGATGGCGTCTGTGCGCACCACGAAGGGCCCGGAGGTCCTCGGCGGCACATCCTTGATGGGGGCGGTGATGGTGGTCCGCGGAGTCTTGCGCGTACGTGTGCGCCGCTTGCGCCTGGGGGCGGCGTCGGCGGCGAGGACTGCCGAGAGCAGTATGGCGATTATGAAAAAGAGATGGCGTTTCATTGTAC
>JAIDJD010000415.1 GCA_029052375.1 Duncaniella sp.
CTTCTCGAAGCGCGAGGTGACAAGCACGACGCCGGCCTCGCGGGCCACGCTGGAATAGAAGTCGGTGACGTCCGAGGGGATGCTGACGGCAAGGTCGAAAAGAGACACATCTTCTGTCTGGCAGAAGTAGAGCGAGTCGTGGAGCTCCTGGAGCACCACCAGCTCGGCGCCGTCTGCGGCCAGGAGGCGTATCTTGGCGGCGAGGCGCTCGCGGTTTGAGGCTATGTCGGGAGTATTGTGCTGCTGGATGATTCCTGCTTTCATATATTGTGTCAATGGTTTGAAAGTTGAGGTATCTGCATGGTGACGCAGTGGAGCGAGCCATGCTGGCGTATCAGTGCGCGGCAGTCCACGGGGACTATCTCGCAGTCGGGAAAGACAGCCTGGAGGGTCATCTCGGCGAGACGGTCGTTCATAGGCTGGCCGTAGACGGGGAGAAACACCGCGCCGTTGGATATGAGGAAGTTGGCATAAGTGGCCGGGAGGAGCGAGCCGTCGTCGGGGTCTCGGACAGGGTCGGGCGACGGGAGCTCGACAAGATTGTACGGCATACCGTCGGCCGTGCGCAGGGCCTTGAGGTCCTCGAGCATGGCCGCGAGGGCGCCGTGGTTGGGATTGGTCTCCGGACCGGCCCCTACATATACAATAGTGTCGTGAGGCGCGAGGCGGGCCAGGGTGTCTATGTGGCTGTCCGTGTCGTCGCCGGCGAGCGCGCCATGGTCGAGCCATAGCATCCTCTCGGCTCCGAACTCGCCGAGGAGATACTCCTCTATCTCGGCGCGCGACATCTGTCCGTTGCGGTTGGGCGAGAGCAGGCACTCCGAGGTGGTGAGTATCGTGCCCCGTCCGTCGCTCTCTATAGACCCGCCCTCGAGCACGAAGCCGAGACGGTTGACGCGCAGACCGGGCAGTATCCCGAGCGAGGCTATGCGCGAGGTGACGAGGTTGTCCTCGCAGGCGGCGAATTTCATGCCCCAGCCGTTGAAGCAGAAGTCGAGACACTCGGGTATGCCGCCGTGGTCGACGGTCACAGGCCCGAAGTCGCGGGCCCAGGTGTCGTTGGTGGGTATGTCGGCAAAGAAGACCCTCTCGGGGTCGAATCCCCGGGCCGCCATGCTGTCGCGGCACAGGTCGGCCGGGCCGACAACAAGAACGGGCGTGCGTGCCGATACGGCACGGATTATAGAGGCGAAACAGTCGAGCGTCTCATCGAGCATGGGCGCCCAGTCTGTGCCGGCATGGGGCCATGCCATCAGCACGAGGCTCTGCGGCTCCCACTCGGCCGGCAGACGGCGGTCAGTCATCTTCATAAGCATCCTTAAGATTGTCCCATATGGTGTCCTGCGAATCGAGATATTCCTCGCAGTAGTCGAGAAAGCCGTTCTTCTCCGAGCTTCCGACCTTGTGGCAGTACTGCCTGTACATCTCGCGCAGATTCCTGTCTTCGTGAATCTGTTTCTTGAATTCATCATCTGCTATGTCGACGCTTCCGTACTGCTTGAGCAAGGCATCGAAATAGTCCCTTATGTCTGAGTCTTCCATTGGTGTCTTGTAGTATAGGAATGTGGGCGGCCGTTAAGGTGTCCGCGAGGTCAAATTTAGACAAATGCGGCGACACAGGCAAACTTTGGGGTGAAAAACTGACATGGATTTCAACAATTTCACATTTCGGCGTGTTAAACTTGAAATATTTACATATTTCAACAAACACGGATTATGAAAAAGCTATATGGAATGTTGGCCCTTGTCTGCCTCGCTGTGCTGTGCGGGTGCAGTCCCTTCAGCCTCGTAGACTCGACGACATACAACGACGCCGACCTGTCGCAGTACAGCACGTTCCGCATCGTCACTCCTGACCAGGGCCAGCTGCCTCCCGGCATGGAGATGGTGACCTACTACAACATAGCGGCCGCGATACGCGAGCAGATGACAGAACGAGGCTATACGGAAGACCCGCAGTCGCCGCTGTTGATCAACATCGGCATCACCGTCAGGAAAGAGATAGCCACAGAGCCTGTGGTGCCTCCGGGCGGATTCCCCTACGCAGGCCCGTTCTACAACGGCTGCGGCCCATGGTTCATGTATCCGCGCGGATACTACTGGCCGGGCTACTCGTACACCAACTATCTCAACAACTA
>JAIDJD010000416.1 GCA_029052375.1 Duncaniella sp.
TTCTGATGTTGCCCTTTGGCTTCCCATTCCTGATAAGGCTATTTTTATAACTTCATATCCAACGGGCAATGAAGGCTCGATCTCTACGGTCTCGCTTCTGAAAAAGGAACTTGAAGAACTTAACCAACGGCTATGGAAAGCCGATGAGGGCGCTATCCTTTCTTGGCGAAACGACAAATACTATGTTCCTGTGAAAGAAAATAAGCCGAACCGCCTTCTCGGATTCATCCGCAAGACACAAAAAACGCCAAAAGAGAGATATCTCACAGAAGATCTGGCGCAATGTGCCTACTCAATGTTATATCAGGCGGTGCGTTTTGCCGAAGAAAACCAAGTGCCGATACTGTTGGATTACTGATACCGTTCAATGACAGAATCTTGAATACATTGAGTCAGTTCGTGATTTTGTGTGGGGTGCTGTTTTGGGAAATCGGGAGTTATTATTATATTTGCAAACGGAATAGCATCTTAAATCTTATTTAGTTTCAACTTACCATGAATAGATTCTTGACGTCTGTGTTTGTGGGCTGTATGGTTCTCGGTGCCGCGACGGGAGCCGATGCGCAGGACAGATATGATTTTTCAAAACTTAAGCGTGAGAACCTCAACCGCGGCCTGGTGGCTGTGAGAGAGAATGACGAGAAGGTGGCCGTGTCGTGGCGCTATCTGTCGTCCGACCCAGAGAATGTGTCGTTCGACCTGTATCGCAACGGCAAGAAGGTCAACAGGTCGCCTCTAAGGAACACGACGTTCTTTACAGACAGCTACAAGGGCGATGAGGCGGCCTCTTATGAGGTCAGGGTCCACGGTTCGCGCAAAGCCGAGGGGGCTTACACTCTGCCCGCGTCGGCTCCTCACGGGTATATCAATATCCCTGTCGACAGGCCCGAGCTCGGCGTCGACCCCTTCGGCAAGGAGTATTATTATGAGGCTAACGATGCTTCGATAGGTGATATGGATGGCGACGGCGAGTTTGAGATAGTCCTCAAGTGGAATCCTACCAACGCTCATGACAATGCCCACAACGGTTTCACCGGGCCGACGCTGATTGACTGCTACAAGCTTGACGGCACTAAGC
>JAIDJD010000417.1 GCA_029052375.1 Duncaniella sp.
CCATCAGGTAGACGTCCTGAGACGAGTCGCTTCCCATATCCTCGAGAGAAATTTCCTGCTCTCTTTCCCAGTCTTCGTCGCAAAGGAAGAATGAGCTCAGGAGTGCCTTCTCATAGCCTGTGCATTCACATATGGCGTTGCGGAGGTCGAGAAAGTTGGCGTCTGCATCTATCTGTATCTCGCGGCGGAAATTTGAGACTTCGTCGGAGACTACTCGGAAAACGTATATCATAGTTGTCTTGTAGTTGTTGTTTTCTGAAGATTGACCTGTGGCAGGCTCGCGCCCGCAATATCTAATGCAAATGTAATTTCTATTTTTCTAACCACAAAAAAACGCAAAAGGTTTTTTCGTTCCTTTTGCGTTTTTTTGTTCCGGGAGGGCTTGTGTCACACCTCGAGGTCGAGATTGAAGCTCTCGTTCCAGGGGAGGCCGTTCTCCGAGAGGGCCTTCAGGAAGGGGTCGGGGTTGAACTCCTCGACGTTGTACACACCGGCCTTCTTCCACTCGCCGGTGAGGAACATCATGGCTCCGACCATTGCGGGGACACCTGTGGTGTAGCTGACGGCCTGCATTCCGGTCTCGCGGTAGGCTGCCTCGTGAGAACAGTTGTTCCAGATATAGTATGTGAGGGGCTTGCCTTCCTTGTCGAGGCCCGAGATGCGGCATCCTATCGATGTCTCGCCGCGGTAGTTCTCGCCGAGGTCCTGGGGGTTGGGGAGGACAGCCTTGAGGAACTGCAGGGGGACAATCTTCTGGCCGTTGTAGTCCACCTCGTCGATGCGGGCCATGCCGATGTTCTGTATCACACGCAGGTGTGTGAGGTATTCCTGGCCGAATGTCATCCAGAAGCGGGCACGCTTGATAGAGGGATAGTTCTTGACGAGGCTCTCGAGCTCTTCGTGATAGAGCAGGTAGCTCTCGCGCTCGCCTATGTTGGGATAGGTGAGGGTCTTGTGTATCTCGAGGGGGCCGGTGGTCACCCACTTGCCGTCCTGATAGTAGCGTCCGTTCTGGGTGATCTCGCGGATGTTGATCTCGGGATTGAAGTTGGTGGCGAAGGCCTTGCCGTGGTCGCCGCCGTTGCAGTCCACGATATCGAGATACTCCATCTCGGAGAAGTAGTGCTTGGCGGCATAC
>JAIDJD010000418.1 GCA_029052375.1 Duncaniella sp.
TCTCGAAGCCATGCAGGAGCGTCAGGTCACCATAGGCGAGCGCACATTTGTGCTTGAAGAGCCATTCTTCGTTATGGCCACGCAAAACCCTATAGAGCAGGAAGGAACCTATCCGTTGCCTGAGGCGCAGGTTGACCGATTCCTGCTGAAAGTGGTGATCGGATACCCGTCGAAGAACGAAGAGCAGCAGATCATCCGCCGTAACATCACAGGCGAGAAAACAGACGTAAGGGCCATTCTGAAACCCGAAGATATTCTCGATGCCCAGAAAGTTGTCGAGCAGATCTATATCGACGAGAAGATCGAGCGCTATATCGTAGACATCGTCTATGCCACCCGCACCCCTTCGGAGTACGGACTCAAGGACCTCGGCAGCATGATAGGCTTCGGCGCCTCGCCACGTGCGTCCATCGGCCTGGCCAAAGCCTCGAGGGCCTATGCCTTCCTCCGCGGCCGCGGCTATGTCGTGCCCGAGGATGTCCGCGCCGTTTGTCACGACGTCCTGCGCCACCGCATAGGCCTTACCTACGAGGCCGAGGCCAACAACATCACCACCGACGAGATAATATCCGAGATTCTCGACAAGGTCGAGGTTCCCTGATGTGCCGGCGCCGATCAAAGTCTATCATACATACTACCTCTGCAGCATAAATGGAAGCCAACGAACTGCTCAAAAAGGTCCGCAAGATCGACATCAAGACCCGCGGTCTGTCGCAGAACATCTTTGCAGGCGAGTACCACACCGCCTTCAAGGGCCGCGGCATGACATTCTCGGAGGTGCGCGAGTACCAGTATGGCGACGACGTACGCGACATAGACTGGAACGTCACCGCACGCCACAACCGCCCCTACGTCAAAGTCTATGAGGAGGAGCGCGAGCTGACGGTGATGCTGCTTGTCGACGTCTCGCGCTCGCGCCTCTTCGGCGCTGTCGGCGAGGAGAAGCGCGAGATGATAGCCGAGATAGCCGCCACGCTGGCCTACTCGGCCATCACCAACAACGACAAGATAGGCGTGCTCTTCTTCTCGGACAAGGTGGAGAAGTTTATCCCTCCCAAGAAGGGCAAGAAGCATATCCTGCTCATCATACGCGAACTGCTCGACTTCACTCCCGAGAATCCGGGGACAGACATCGGCGTGGCCCTGCGCTACCTGACAGACGCGCTCAAGAAGCGCGCCACGACCTTCCTCATCTCTGACTTCATCGATTCCCACGACTATACGCGCCAGCTGCAGGTGGCCTGCAACAAGCATGACGTCATCGCCATCCAGGTCTACGACAAGAGAGACACGGCCCTGCCGGACGTCGGGCTGATGCGCGTCTCCGACCTCGAGACCGGCGCGTCGCGGTGGATAGACACATCTCTCAAGTCTACCCGCCAGGCCTACGGCAAGTGGTGGTATTCGCGCCAGCAGGCCATGACAGAGACGCTCCGCAAGAGCCGTGTCGACTTTGCATCGGTGGCCACAGATGAAGATTTCGCCAAGGCCCTCATGGCCCTGTTCAAAAACCGAGGTGTAAGATGAAACTGATATACAGACATTTCTCAGCGTTGCTGATAATGCTCGCGGCCGCTCTCGCGGCCGTCCCGGCCGGGGCCGCTCCGCAGGTCAGCCTTTCGGTGAGCCTCGACTCGGTCTATGTCCTGATGG
>JAIDJD010000419.1 GCA_029052375.1 Duncaniella sp.
CGTAAGATCGTCGGCTGCGTAAGATGTGTCTTAGACACAGGGTCAAGCCGCTCGACCTGGTGTTGCTGGGCGACGGCTATGCCATGAATCTCGGCGTCAGCCTGACGCGCGTCAGGAACACCCTGCTCCTCTCCACGGGCATTCTCACGGCCGTGGTGACGGCCTATTGCGGCCCTGTGTCCTTTGTCGGGCTTGCCGTCCCGCATTTAGCCCGCCTGCTTGCGGCTACAGACCGCCATGCATGGCTGCTGCCCTCCACCATGCTCGCCGGAGGCGCCGTGGCCCTCGCGTGCAATCTCTGCACGTCGCTGCCCTCGTCCGGGCTGCTGCCTCTCAACGCCCTGACGCCCGTGGTGGGCGCTCCGGTGATACTCTACGTCATCCTCAAGAGACGAGATTAATGACAGCCGAGGCTATCGCGGCGACTATCAGCACTCCTATGCCTATGGCCTCGGTGCGTCTCAGCCTGCCCTCGCCGCGCTCCGAGCGTGCCTTGAGGTAGAATACGAGCCCCACGAGGTAGAATACAGAGGCCTGCATGAACAGCTCGAGGCCTCCCGAATAAATCATCCACAGACAGAACACCGTACACGCCGCGCCCGTCCAGCGCGCGGCGCGCTCTGAGCGTGTGCGCGATATCTTGCAGAGATACATCCCGCTGAACAGGTAGGCCGGGAGCACCATGACGCCCGTGATGTTGATGGCCGCCAGGTAGACGTCGTCTGCCATCACCACCACGAGGAGGAAACACTGCATGATGAGCGAGGAGACCGTGAGGCCATAGGCGGGCATACGGCGCGAGTTGAGCGACAGGAACTTGCGCGGGAATATCCCGGCCCTGGCCGCGCTGAACGGCACCTCGGCCGTGACCAGTGTCCAGGCCACCCATCCGCCGGTGATGGAGATGATGATGGAGACCACCACGAGCCAGTAGGCCCACGTGCCTCCGAAGGCCTTGAGGACGTATGCCACAGAGGGATTGGGCAGGGAGGCCAGCTCGGGGCGCGAGAGTATGCCGAAGCTAAACACCGAGACGAGCACGTAGAGGAGCCAGGCGGTGAAGAAGCCCGTCACTCCGGCCTTGCCTATGTCCGCGCTGCGCCGTGCGCGTCCGGCCATGACCACAGCCCCCTCGATGCCGATGAAGCACCAGAGCGTGACGAGCATCGTAGAGCGCACCTGGCCTGCTATGCCTCCGAGGCCCGAGGCCTCGCCCCAGAAGTCGACGGAGAAGAAGCCCATCCTGATGTTGAGCGACAGGAGCACTATGATGAGGATGATGGTGACTATCTTGAGGGCCGCCAGGAACGTGGTGAGAAACTTGGCTGTCCTCATGCCTGAGACCACGACGGCAAATATGGCCCATATGAACACTGTCCCGAAGGCCACTGTGGCCCATCCGTGGTCGAGCAGGGCGGGGAAGAATGCTCCGAACGTGTCGCTTAGCATCACGGAGTAGGCCACGTTGGCAAAGGCTGTGCAGAGCCAGTAGCCCCATGCGACATTGAAGCCTATGAACTGGCCGAAACCTTCGCGGGCATACTGGTAGATGCCCGCGTCGAGCTCGGGGTGGCGGTCTGCCAGATATTTGAATGTATAGACCAGCAGGAGCATACCTGCGGCCGTGACGCCCCAGCCTATGATGACGGCGCCGAGGCCGGCGTCAGCGGCCATGTTCTGGGGTATGTTGAAGATGCCTGCGCCCACCATCATTCCGAAGACGAGGGCCGCGAGACCTATGAATCCGAGCTTGTCTGCCTGCTCGGGAGGTGTGGATGAGTCTCTCTGCATAACAGGGTGCAAAAGTACAAAAAAAATCGGACATGGTGTACAGCAAAAGCCACCCCGGGCCGTTGTGCGGGCCGGGGTGGCTGTTATGTTGTCCTGTGTGGAGACGGGGTATTACATCATGCCCATTCCACCCATGCCGGGTGCGGGCATGGCGGGCGCGGGGTTGTCCTCCTTCTTGTCTGCGATGACGCATGAGGTGGTGAGGAACATACCGGCTATCGAAGCGGCGGTCTCGAGTGCCACGCGGGTCACCTTGGCGGGGTCGAGGACGCCTGCGGCGAGGAGGTTCTCATAGCGGTCTGCGCGGGCGTTGTAGCCGAAGTCTCCGGTGCCGTCCATCACCTTCTGCACCACCACTGCGCCCTCGGCGCCTGCGTTGGTGACTATCTGGCGGAGGGGCTCCTCGATGGCGCGGCGCACGATGAGGATACCTGTGGTCTCGTCGTCGTTGGCACCCTTCACCTCGTCGAGCAGCTTGACGCAGCGGAGGTATGCCACACCGCCGCCGGGCACGATGCCTTCGGCGATGGCGGCGCGGGTGGCCGAGAGGGCGTCGTCCACGCGGTCTTTCTTCTCCTTCATCTCTACCTCGGAGGGGGCGCCGATGTGGAGGACGGCCACGCCGCCTGCGAGCTTGGCGAGGCGCTCCTGGAGCTTCTCGCGGTCGTAGTCAGAGGTGGTGTTCTCTATCTGGACCTTGATCTGGCCGACGCGCGAGGCGATGGACTCCTTGTTGCCGGCGCCGTTGACGATGGTGGTGTTCTCCTTGTTGACGGTGACCTTCTCGGCGCGGCCGAGGTGGTCGACGGTTGCGGCTGTGAGCTGCATTCCCTTCTCCTCGGAGATGACCACGCCGCCGGTGAGGATGGCGATGTCTTCGAGCATCTCCTTGCGGCGGTCGCCGAAGCCGGGAGCCTTGACGGCGCATATCTTGAGCGAGCCACGCAGGCGGTTGACCACGAGTGTGGCGAGGGCTTCCTGGTCTACATCCTCAGAGATGATGACGAGGCCGCGGCCGCTCTGGGCTGTCTGCTCGAGCACGGGGAGGATATCCTTGATGTTTGAGATTTTCTTGTCGTAGAGGAGGATGAAGGGGTTTTCCATCACACACTCCATCTTCTCGGTGTCTGTCACGAAGTAGGGCGAGATGTAGCCGCGGTCAAACTGCATACCTTCTACGATGTCTACGGTGGTCTCGGTGCCCTTGGCCTCGTCTACGGTGATGACGCCCTCTTTCTTGACCTTCTTCATGGCCTCGGCTATGAGGTGGCCGATGGCCTCGTCGTTGTTGGCCGAGATGCGGGCCACGTCCTCGATCTTCTTGAAGTCGTCGCCTACCTCCTGGGCCTGAGCCTTGATGCCCTCCACTACGATGGCCACGGCACGGTCGATGCCGCGCTTGATGTCCATGGGGTTGGCGCCTGCGGCCACGTTCTTGAGGCCTACGTTGACGATGGCCTGGGCCAGGACGGTGGCAGTGGTGGTGCCGTCGCCTGCGTCGTCGCCGGTCTTGGAGGCTACCTCCTTGACGAGCTGTGCGCCCATGTTCTGGAAGGGGTCTTCGAGCTCGATTTCCTTGGCTACGGAGACGCCGTCCTTGGTGATGTGGGGAGCGCCGAACTTTTTCTCGATGATGACGTTGCGGCCTTTGGGACCGAGTGTTACTTTGACGGCGTCGGCAAGAGCGTCGACACCCTTCTTGAGCTCTTCGCGAGCCTTTATGTCGAATTTGATTTCTTTAGCCATGGCTGTGGAAAATTATGCTTTTTGTAGGGGTTTTCTATTGATATGTCTTGTCTGTTGTCTTGCGCGGGCGTCTCAGTTCTCGATGATGCCGAGGACGTCGTTCTGGCGCATGATGAGGTATGCTGTGCCGTCGAGGGTCACCTCGGTGCCTGCATACTTGCCATAGAGCACCTGGTCTCCGGCCTTGAGAATCATCTCTTCTTCTTTGGTGCCGGGGCCGGCGGCTATCACTTCGCCCTTGAGGGGCTTCTCTTTGGCTGAGTCGGGGATGATGATGCCAGCGGCGGTGACCTCCTCTGCGGGAGAGGGAAGGATGAGTACGCGGTCTGCTAAGGGTTTGATGTTCATATCTTTAGATGTTTGTTGTTGATTGATGTCGTCTTGTGGTGCAATGTATGTCTTGCGCTATGCAATCCTGCATAAACCGTGCCAAGGGGTGTGGTGTCAGTCGCGACTGACAATTTGTCTTGTCAGCCGCCGTGTGCTGACATCTCGTAAAGAACGCCTGCCGGGCTCCGAAAGTGCATGTCTCGGATGTCCGGCAGGCGGAAGGGTGGGGGCAGACGCGGGGTCTGCGGCTATTTTATCAGAGCTTCACCTTGACGGTCTTGACGCCGTGTACGCTGACTATGTAGAAGCCGGGGGCGAGAGTGAACGAGCACTCGCCGCGGCCGGCGGCTACGGCGTGGCCGGCGATGTCATAGACGGTGACGGGGGTGGACTCGGCCACGCCGGCTACAGACACGGTGTTGCCGGCGAGGAGCACGGCGATATTCTCGGCGCTGATGTCGCCGAGGCCGGACACGAAGTCGTCGCCGAAGTATCCGTCGGCGTCAGAGATGCGGAAGGTCTTGACGATGAGTGTGCCGCCTATCGAGACGGGGGCCAGCTTGACCATGCGGGTCTCGGGGTTGAGGTCGAGCTCGGCATGGAAGGGGAAGTCGGCCTTCTCGAGCACACGGAGTGTGCGCCATCCGGGTGTGATGTCGCAGTTGCGCGACTCCTGCACCTTGAGGCGGGGATTGCCTGTGCCCTCATACTCGATGAGCAGGGCCACCTGCTTGGCCCGGGGCTCGAAGTAGGTCATCAGCTTGTCGTTGGTCGAGGTCATCTTGGCGGCGTCGGCTGAGATTTCGCCGGAGGCCTGCACCCAGTGGGGGTAGTCTTTCTGGCTGGTCTGCACGAGGCCACCGACGGTCTCGAAGGGGGCTGTGGCATTGAATGGAGCGAAGTTGAGGGGCAGCGCCGAGGCGGCCTTGCCGAAGTGGGTCTCGCCCTCGGCCTTGGCCGCGGGGAAGTCGCAGGTGTTGAGCTTGACGTCGGCCGTGAAGCTCTGTTCGCCGGTGACGTCTGTGACGGCTCCTTCGGGGAACGAGACGGTGTAGGCTGTGTTGACGTTGAGCGCCTCGTAGGCTATGGTGAGCTTCTTGCCGGAGGCGGAGATGCTGAAGTTCTCCCACTGGGTCTTTCCGGAGACGGCGGCTGTGCCGTTATACCTGATGTCCTGGTTGAAGGAGAGGGTCAGGGAGCCGTCGGCATACGAGAGGTTGTCGTTGACAAGGTCGCCCGATGTGAGCTCGAGGGGGTCGTTGCCCGAGGGTGTCACATAACGCTCGATGAGGATGTCGTTGATGTTGAACTGGACCGAATTGTTGTCAATCTTGAACTGTACGGGACCCGAGGCCATGTGGGTGTAGGAGAACTTGTACATACGCTTCTTGTTGCCGAGGTTCATGTCCTGTACGAGAGTCTCCTCGCCGCCGGCCTTGGCATAGAGCTTGACGGTCTTGGACTTGGTCTCGGTGTTGGCGAGCCAGAGTGTCACTACACAGGGGCCTGTCACCTCGGGGGTGAGCAGGTAGCCGCCGGCGGCCGGGGTGGTGAACTGCACGCAGCGGTCAGAGGCGCCGGCGTCGTCGGCCGTGGCGGGGCCATAATTTTCAGAGGTGCTGGCCGAGTTGTTGGCCTCCTTCATGGCTACGATGCGGACGGTTTTTTCGCCCGAGCCGAATGTCATGCCGGCCACCTCGGCGGTCTTGTTGGCGGCGTTGATGATGTTGGTGTTGGCTGTGATGGAGCCGTACTTCTCAAACCATGCGTCGGGCTGCTTGTAGAAGTCTGTGTAGAAGAGCACGCCGCCGGCTGTTGTGGAGAAGTTCCACACGGTGCCTTCGGTGGTGCCCACATCGTTCTTGGCATCCACGCGCCAGTAGTAGGTCTTGTCGGGGAGGATGCCCGAGGTGACATACTGCTTGTCGGTGATGTCTGTGGCCACGGCCTGGAGGGCGTCGGCCGCCTCGCCGAGATAGACGGTATACTTAACGGTGCCGTAGTAGTTCTTGGAGGTGTTCTCCCATGTGAGGGTGAGGCCTGAGGCTACGCCCTGCTTGGCTCCGTTTGCGGGGAAGGGGGCGACGCAGGCGTTGGGAGCGGCGGGGTCGCCGATGGTCTCGGTGGTCACGACGTCAGAGTAGTCCGAGAAGATGCCGTCGCTGTTCCAGGCGCGGACGCGCACCTTGTAGGTGCTGTTGGGGGCGAGGCCTGTAAGGGTGGCGGGTGTGGCTCCTGCGG
>JAIDJD010000042.1 GCA_029052375.1 Duncaniella sp.
CATTGCCACTAAAAAGCCCGCAAGAACATCGCCTATTAATTTAATGCGCCCCTACGTTTCTAATTATATTTAGTTAGGCAACGGCGGAGCCGTTGAATTTACCAAAGCCCCACGAATTCATTCGTGGGGTCCGCATCCCATCTCATAACCATCAACCGTGGAACGGTTGCATCTATAATGCTGTCAAATGCAACCGTTCCACGGTATTCCATCCCACCACATTTTTATGCCACGGCCCCGGCAGGGGTATACTCATATCCACGCCTCCATAGAATCGAGGGTAGGGGAGGCAATATTCCGGGGGGGCGGTGCGTTAGGTTTTATGTATGATGAGAAGGCTCTTGCAGACCCCCTCCTGCCTCCGCCGCGCCTTTAGCCGGGCTGTGGTGTGGGGTGTGCTTGCCGTGGCTGTCGCTATGGCGGCTGTGTCGTGTTCGCCCAAGAAGAATACGGCGGCCACGCGCAACTATCAGGCCTTCATCACGCGATACAATGTCTACTTCAACGGCGACCAGCACTACAAGGAGACGCTCAAGGATATGGAGCGCGACTATGAGGACGACTTCACGGGTCTCCTGCTGATGCATCCCGCCGAGGCTATCGGGCGCGAGGGCGCGCCTCAGCCCTCGGGGTCGTTCACCCGCTCGATAGAGAAGGCTCAGAAGGCTATCCAACTGCACAGCATCAAGAAGCGTCCGCGGCGCAAGCCGGGCAAGGGGAACGACCCTGCCTACAAGGCGTGGCTCAAGAGGGATGAGTATAACCCCTTCCTCCACAACGCGTGGATGATGATGGGGCGCAGCCAGTATCTCAACGGCGACTTCCTCGGGGCGGCGTCTACCTTCTATTATGTGTCGCGCCACTTCAAGTGGCTGCCCAATACCGTCTATGAGGCTCAGCTCTGGCAGGCGCGCAGCTATTGTGCCATGGACTGGACTTTCGAGGCCGAGGGCATCGTCAACCGCATCAAGCCGGATTCGCTCAAGACCCCGACCCTGCGCGGGCTCTACTATTTCACCGCCTCAGACGTGGCCATCCGCCAGCACGACTATGCCAAGGCCATCCCTCTGCTCTCCGAGGCCATCAGGTATGCCTCCAAGGGGCAGAAGCCGCGCCTGTGGTTTCTCCTGGGCCAGCTCTTTGCCTCCGAGGGCGACAAGGGAGCCGCCTACAAGGCCTATGGCAAGGCGCGCGGGGTTGCGGGGACATCCTATCGTGCCCAGCTCAACGCCCGCATCAAGCAGAGCGAGGTCTACGAGGGCCAGGACATCACCCCTGAGGTCAACTCCCTCAGGCGCATGACGCGCTACGGCTCTAACAAGGACTACCTGGACCAGATATATTATGCCATAGGCAACCTCTATCTCTCGCGCCGCGACACCGTCCAGGCCATCAGGAACTACGAGCTCGCCGCCGAGAAGTCGACCCGCGACGGCATCGACAAGGCTATCTCGCAGGTGACGCTCGGCGGGCTGTGGTACGACCTCGGCCGGTATGACAAGGCCCAGCCCTGCTACTCAGAGGGTGTCTCGGCCCTGCCCAAGAGCTATCCGGGCTATGCGCGGATGAAGCGCCGCAGCGACGTCCTGGACGAGCTTGCGGTCTATGCACAGAACGTCCAGCTCAACGACTCTCTGCTGCGCCTGGCCGCCATGCCCGAGGCCGAGCGCCTCGCTGTGATAGAGCGGATAATCAAGGAGCTCAAGGAGAAGGAGAAGAAGGAGGCCGACGATGCCGCGCGCGAGGAGTATCTGGCCGAGCAGGAGGCCGCCGGAAACGGCCTGCAGAACAACGACCCCAACGCGCCCAAGCAGTATCAGCTCAACACGGACAAGTCGTGGTATTTCTACAATCAGGCCACGCGCAACGCCGGGCGCACCGAGTTTCAGAAGCGCTGGGGCTCGCGAAAGCTCGAGGACAACTGGCGCCGCCGCAACAAGAACACCTTCTCGCTCGACGGCGGCGAGGGCGACGACCCGTATCAGCAGCCCGAGGAGGGGACATACATGAACGGCGAGGAAGACCCCCTCGAGGATGAGGAGACCAAGGAGGCCCGCCAGCGCGAGAACGACCCCCACTTCGTGGAGTATTACCTGAAACAGATACCGATGACCGACGCCGAGAAGGCCACGGCGGGCGAGGTGATACAGGAGGGCCTCTACAACCAGGGCCTGATACTCAAGGACAAGATGGAAGACTTCGCCGGAGCCGAGGGAGAGTGGGACAGGCTGATGGCCCGCTATCCCGACAATGTCTACCGCCTCGACATATACTACAACCGCTACCTGCTCGATATGCGCCTGGGCCGGCCGGACAAGGCCGAGCATTGGCGCCGCCAGATAATGAGCGAGTTCCCCGAGTCGAAGTATGCCCAGGCCATGGCCGACCCGGCCTACCTCGACAACCTGCGCACCATGGAGGCGCGCCAGCAGGCTATGTATGACGCGGCCTACGAGGCATATCTCGCCAACCGCAACGCCGAGGTCCACCGCGCGGCCCGCGAGATAGCCGAGCTCTATCCGATGTCTCCGCTCATCCCGAGGTTCATGTTCCTCGAGGCGCTCGCCTACGTCACCGAGAACGACAACGCCATGTTTGCGTCCACCATCCGCGACCTGCTCGAGCGCTATCCCGACACAGAGGTGTCTCCCGTGGCGTCGGCATGGCTCGCGGGCATCAACAAGGGGCGCAAGATACACTCTTCGGGCGAGAACAGACGCAGTATGCTCTGGGACATCCGTCTCGGGGGCGACTCCACGGCTGTGGGCGGAGAGGGCGGACTGCTCGAGTTCACCATCGCGCCCGACGACCCGCACTACCTCGTGCTGCTCTTCTCGACAGACCTCATATCGCCCAACCAGCTGCTCTACGATGTGGCGCGCCACAACTTCAACACCTATGCCGTGCGCGACTTCGACCTTGAGCTGATGAACTTCGGACGCCTCGGACTGTTGATAATAAAGGGCTTTGCCAACAACCGCGAGCTTGCCTACTACCGTCAGCTTCTCGGCCAGGACGGACAGTTTGCCCTGCCCGGCGGAGTAAGGCCCGTGGAGATAAGCAGAGACAACTTCGAGGTTCTGCTTCAGGGCGGAGGCTCGTTCGAAGACTACTTCAGCTTCATGGGCGAGGAGGGTATGCGCGGCACGCACGAGAGCGTCCTGCCGCCGGACGAGTATCCCTCGGCCGAGGAGATGTATGGGGAGGGTTCCGAGAGCTCTGAGGGTTCCGAGACCTCCGAGGGCTCCGAGACCTCCGAGAGGCCTGAGGCTCCAGAGCCTGCCAAGCCCGAACCCGAGCCTCAACCCGAGCCTCAACCCGAGCCCGAACCTGAGCCTCAACCCGAGCCGCTCAAGGCCAAGCCAGCCCCCAAGCCTGAGGCTCCCAAGCCCGCCGCTCCCGCCTTGCCCTACTATCCCATAGGGTCTGAGGGCGACGAAGACGACTGACAATAACCGCTAACCCAGCTCAACCTGCACCATAGTATGCCTGTAATCCTCTGGGCCGACGATGAGATAGACCTCCTGAAGCCCCACATAATGTTTCTCCAGACCAAAGGGTATGACGTCGAGACCGCCTGCAGCGGCGCCGACGCCCTCGAGATGGCCGGCGCTAAGGAGTATGACCTCATAATCCTCGACGAGAATATGCCCGGCCTCACGGGGCTGGAGACCCTCTCGCGCATCAAGATGGCCAAGCCCCATATCCCCGTCATCATGATCACAAAGAGCGAGGAGGAGAACATCATGGACCAGGCTCTCGGCAGCAAGATAGCCGACTACCTGCTCAAGCCTGTCAACCCCAGGCAGATACTCTCTTCCATCAAGAAAAACCTCCATTCCGAGGAGCTCGTGAGCCAGCAGGCCTCGACAGACTATCGCCAGGAGTTCGGGCGCATCTCGGGGCTGATATCCTCGGCGGCGTCGCTCGCAGACTGGATGGAACTCTACCGCCTGCTCACCCACTGGGAGATGAAGCTCGCCGGGGCAGAGACCTCGATGGACGAGCTGCTCGAGATGCAGCGCAACGAGGCCAACACGGCCTTCGCAAAGTATGTCCGCCGCCACTACGAGGAGTGGCTCGCATCATCGCCCCAGGAGGCTCCGCTGATGTCGCCGCGCATTTTCAAGGATGCCGTGTTCCCCCTGCTCGACGCCGGAGAGAAGGTGTTCTTCATCCTCATAGACAACTTCCGCCTGGACCAGTGGGAGGCCGTCAAGCCCCTGCTTACCGACTCGTTCACGATGAAGGAAGAGCTCTACACCTCTATCCTCCCGACGGCCACCCAGTATGCCCGCAATGCCATATTCTCGGGCCTGATGCCCCTGGACATCGCCAGGATGTTTCCCGAGCTGTGGGTGGACGAGGATTCGCCCGAGGGGAAGAATCTCAACGAGTCGCCTCTGATAGCCACCCAGTTTGAGCGCTATCGCCGCCGGTGCCGCTTCTCGTACACCAAGGTCAACGACTCGGCCGGAGGCGAGAAGATGCTGCGCGAGTTCTCCAACCTCCTCGACAACGACCTCAACGTGGTGGTGTTCAACTTTATAGATATGCTCTCTCACGCCCGTACAGAGTCGAGGATGATACGCGAGCTGGCCGCGACAGACGCCGCCTACCGCTCGCTCACCGAGTCGTGGTTCCGCCACTCTCCGGCCCTCGAGATATTCCGGCGCATAGCCGCCAAGGGGTGCAAGGTGGTGCTCACCACAGACCACGGCACCATCCGCGTCAACCGCCCGGTCAAGGTTGTCGGCGACAAGAACACCAACACCAACCTGCGCTACAAGGTGGGCAAGAACCTCGCCTACAACAACCGCGAGGTCTACGAGATCAAGGCCCCCCAGCGCTTCGGCCTGCCGTCGCCCAACGTCTCGAGCGCCTATATCTTCGCCACCGAGCGCGACTTCTTTGCCTATCCCAACAACTACAACCACTTCGTACAATACTACGACGGCACCTTCCAGCACGGAGGCATATCCATGCAGGAGATGCTCGTCCCACTCATCACACTGACACCAAAGACCTTATGAGCCGTACAGCCACTATCCGCATCCCCTCGCTCGACGCTCTGCCCCAGGCGGCCGCCGAGTTTGCCGACCTCATGTCCTATGCCACCGTCTTCGCCTTCGAGGGCGGGATGGGGGCCGGAAAGACCACCTTCATCAACGCTCTGGCGCGCGAGCTCGGCGTCCCCGAAGAGGAGGCCACGTCGTCGCCCACGTTCGCCATCGTCAACGAATACCGCTCGGACGAGACAGCCGAGCTCATCTATCACTTTGACCTCTACCGCCTCGAGAATCTCGAGCAGGCCTTCGACATCGGCATCGAGGACTATCTCGAGTCTGGCGCGCTCTGCTTCATAGAGTGGCCGGACCGCATAGCCGACATCCTGCCAGACGACACCGTCACCGTCACCATCACCGAGGAGCCTGACGGAAGCCGCCTGCTCACTCTCGACAATCTCCCCGAAGAGGAAGAGGAGGACGCCGCCGAGTGATGGCGCCCACAGTGACACTCGCCGAGGTAGGCTCTACCAACTCATGGATGGCCTCCGAGGGCGCCTCGCTGCCCCACGGGGCCGTGGTTGTGGCCGAGCGCCAGACCGCAGGGAGCGGACAGCGCGGCAACACCTGGGAGGCCGAGCCCGGCTA
>JAIDJD010000420.1 GCA_029052375.1 Duncaniella sp.
GAGTGCAGGGAGTCTCTGCATGGTCTTGCGGGGGTAGGGGCGGGGGGATGGGTCACGAGTGCTTGTCGGCGTCGGGCGTGCGGAAGGCTTTGGGGACGCGTCCGGTGCGCACGGGCTGTTCGGCCGCCTGGGGCTGGGGCTGAGCCTGTGGCTTTTCGGCTTTGGGCTTTTCGGGCTTGCGCTCGCCCTTGGGCTTGTCGCCGGCTGGTTTGCCCTGCTGTTGCGTCTTGTTCTTGCCCTGCGGCTGCCGGTTCTTGGCTTTCTGTCCCTCGGGCTTCTGGCCGTCAGCCTTGGCCTTGTCCTGCTTGTCGGGCTTTGGCGTCTGCTTTTCGGGCTGCTGGCCTTCGGGCTTCTCGGCCTTGGGCGCCTTGTTTTTCTTCTTTTTCTTCTTGGCGCGGTCAAAGCGGGTGAGGTCGTCCTGCGAGGCCAGGTCTATGGGCTTGGCCTTTGCTTTTGCCGAGGCCTCCTCGTCTTCGGCCCTCATCAGCTTTTCGGGCTTCTCTCCGCGGCGGTTCATCTCTATCACCTCGAAGGCGCGGGCGGCGTCGATGGTCACCAGGTTGGCGGCCATCTGCTTGTCGGTAGAGTATGTGATCTCCTTGCGGAAGATGTCTGTCTTGAAGTGATACCATGTGGAGTCGAGCGTCTCGAGGCGCACCGAGCGTTCGGGCAGGTGTTTCGAGCTCTCGACATAGGTGTCTACCTCGAAGTTGAGACAGCACTTGAGCTTGGCACACTGGCCCGCGAGCTTCTGCGGGTTGAGCGAGATGTCCTGGTAGCGGGCGGCGCTGGTGCCGACGCTGACAAACGATGTCATCCACGAGGCACAGCAGAGGGGGCGTCCGCAGGGGCCTATGCCTCCGATGCGTCCGGCCTCCTGTCGCGCGCCTATCTGTTTCATCTCTATGCGCACCTTGAAGGTCTCTGCCAGCACCTTGATCAGCTGGCGGAAGTCCACGCGCTCGTCGGCTATGTAGTAGAAGATGGCCTTGTTGCCGTCTCCCTGATACTCTACGTCGCCGATTTTCATGTTTAGCTTTAGGCTCTCGGCTATCTTGCGGGCGCGTATCATGGTGTCGTTCTCGCGGGCCCGCGCCTCCTCGTATTTCTCGAGGTCGGCGGGCTTGGCCTTGCGGAAGACGCGCTTTATCTCGGCGTCGCTCTTGAGGCCTGCGCGCTTCATCTGTATGGCCACGAGCGGGCCCTTGAGGGTGACGGCGCCTATGTCGTGTCCGGGCGTGGCCTCTACGGCCACCATGTCGCCCACCTCGAGGTCGAGGCCGAGCGAGTTGCGGTAGTATCCCTTGCGGGTGTTCTTGAATATCACTTCGACTATGTCGAAGGAAGTGCCCGGCGCGGCCGGGATATCCTCCAGCCAGTTGCAGCAATGCAGCTTGCCCCTCGGGCAGCGCTTTTTCCTGTCGTCCATGGCGCGGGGATATTATTTGGCGTAGCTGACAGAGCGGGTCTCGCGTATGACGGTGATCTTGACCTGTCCGGGATAGGTCATCTCGTCCTGGATGCGGCGTGCTATCTCGTCAGAGAGCTTTTCGGTCTCGGCGTCGTCTATCTTGTCGGCTCCTACGATGACGCGGAGCTCGCGTCCGGCCTGGATGGCATAGGTCTTGACTACGCCGGGGTAGGAGAGGGCCAGCTGTTCGAGGTCGTTGAGGCGCTTGATGTATGCCTCGACTATCTCGCGGCGGGCACCGGGACGGGCGCCCGAGATGGCGTCGCACACCTGGACGATGGGCGCGAGCAGGGAGGTCTGCTCTATCTCGTCGTGGTGGGCGCCTATGGCGTTGCAGATGTCGGGCTTCTCCTTATACTTTTCGGCGAGCTTCATGCCGAGGAGTGCGTGGGGCAGTTCGGGCTCCTCGTCGGGCACCTTGCCTATGTCGTGGAGCAGGCCGGCGCGGCGTGCCTTCTTGGGGTTGAGGCCGAGCTCGGCCGCCATGATGGCGCAGAGGTTGGCGGTCTCGCGCGAGTGCTGGAGCAGGTTCTGGCCGTAGCTCGAGCGGTACTTCATCTTGCCCACCATGCGGATGAGGTCGGGGTGCAGGCCGTGGATGCCGAGGTCGATGGCTGTGCGCTTTCCGGTCTCGATGATTTCTTCCTCGATCTGCTTGCGCACCTTGGTCACCACCTCTTCGATGCGGGCCGGGTGGATGCGGCCGTCGGCCACAAGCTGGTGGAGGGCCAGGCGGGCTATCTCGCGGCGGACGGGGTCGAAGCCGGAGAGGACGATGGCCTCGGGGGTGTCGTCCACGATTATCTCTATGCCGGTGGCGGCCTCGAGGGCGCGGATGTTGCGTCCTTCGCGGCCGATGATGCGTCCCTTGATTTCGTCGTTGTCGATGTGGAAGACGGTGACCGAGTTTTCGATGGCTGTCTCTGTGGCCAGGCGCTGGATGCTCTGCACGACGATGCGCTTGGCCTCCTTGTTGGCGGTCATCTTGGCGTCGTCCATGATGTCGTGGATATAGGCGGCCGCGGCGCTCTTGGCCTCGTCCTTGAGGCTCTCCACGAGCTTTTCCTTGGCTTCTTCGCAGGAGAGGCCTGAGATGTGCTCGAGTGTCTCGCGGGCCGAGCGGGTGAGGCGGTCGAGCTCCTCGCCGCGCTGTTCGAGGACGGCGGCCTGGGCGTCGAGCTCGCGGCGCTGCTGCTCGTTCTCGTTGCGGTTGCGCGAGTTCTCGCTCTGCTGCTGGTTCAGCTGGTTCTGGCGCTGCTTGATGCGCTGTTCCTCGTTCTGTACTTTCTGGAGGCGCTGGTTGGCAGACTTCTCGGCTTCGTTCTTTATCCTGAGGGCCTCTTTCTCGGCCTCGAGCTGATGGTCTTTCTTGATTATCTCGGCCTCGCGGTTGGCGTCGGCGATGATGGTGCGCGACTCAGACCGGGCCGTGGATTTCTGCCACACGAGGAGTATGGCCGCGCCCAGGCCTATGCCGGCGGCGAGGGCGATGATGATGAATAGTATAGTTGCCATGGGGGATGGTGAAAATGGGTTGGGAAGTGGGTTGGGTTTTTGAGGGTGTTGAATATGGTAAATAAAAAAGAGACACTCATCCCGTCTGTGGCCGGCGCCCGAGCTCTGCGAGAGAGGGGTGGGGCGCGGCCCGCTGGGCGGGCTGGTGTGCTCGAAATCGCGTCCCGTGCGGCCGCTGTGGGCGGCGTCGGGCGCATATATGCGGGGCGAGTGCAGGCCCCTTATATATCTGTCTCTTATACAACTCTGACGCTGCCGAA
>JAIDJD010000421.1 GCA_029052375.1 Duncaniella sp.
GGTCCGAGGGAGGGCGCAGAGCTCTTCGCGTTCGGGATAGAGTCCGGAATAGCGCCTGCCTTTGAGGTGGTTGAAGACAGAGACCTGGCCCGAGTATTCGCCGATGGCTCCGTAGACCCACGGCTTGCCCCCGGCCACGGCGGCGTCTTCTATCAGGTAGCGTGCGGCGAAGTTGTCGGTGCAGTCTATCACGAGGTCGTACCCGCCTATTATCGCGCGGGCGTTCTGCATGGTCAGCCCCTCGGGGTAGAGCGACAGGCGTATGCCGGCAGATATGGCCCTGAGGCGTTCTGCCGCGGCCTCGGTCTTCGGCATACCTGTCTGCGCCTCGGAGTAGAGCGTCTGGCGGTGGAGGTTGGAGAGGCTGACGGTGTCAGGGTCGGCGAGGCCGAGGTGTCCCGTTCCGGCCCCGGCAAGGTATGTGGCCACGGGCGCACCGAGTCCGCCGAGACCCACTATCAGCACTGAGGCCTGCGACAGCCTCAGCTGTCCCTCTTCGCCTATGAGCATGGTCTGGCGCGAAAAGCGGTCAGAGAGGTCGGCAGGCATGGCGGTCGGGGTCGAAGACGCGGTCCCAGTCTTTCCACACCGGCTCGCGGCCGAGCGCGCGGAGGTCGGCGGCCACCTGGGCGGGCGACGTGGGGTCGCTGATTGCAAACTGTTCGAGGGCGTCGGGATGCGTGGCATATCCTCCCGGCTCTGTGTGCGAGCCGGCGCTCATCGTGGTGACGCCGAGAGTGGCCATGTTGTTGCGGAATGTATGCGCCTCGCGGGTGGAGTAGGAGATGTCCACGTCGGGGTCGAAGATGCGGAAGGCGAAGGTGAGCTGGGCCAGCTCGCGGTCCGACATCACTACGTTGGGCTGGAAGCCTGATTCGGACGGGCGCATACGCGGGAAGTTGACAGAGTAGCGTGTCTGCCAGTAGCGCTTGCGCAGGTATGTGAGGTGGCGGGCCATCATGGTGACGTCCGTGCGCCAGTCCTCGAGGCCGATGAGGACGCCCATGCCTATCTTGTGTACTCCGGCCTGTCCCATGCGGTCGAAGGCGTCGCACCGCCAGTCAAACCTTGACTTCATCCCCGAGGGATGGTAGACGTTGTATCTCTGGTGGTTGTATGTCTCCTGGAAGCATATCACGCCGTTGAGCCCCGAGAGGGTGAGCCGGCGGTAGTCCTCGGCCGAGAGCGGCATCACCTCTATGGTGAGGTTGCTGAAGTACGGACGGCACACCCTGAGGGCTTGCTCTATGTAGTCTGTCCCTGCCGCGGCGGGGTTCTCGCCTGTGACTATGAGCAGGTTTTCGAAGGGCCCCATCTTCTTTATGGCCTTGCACTCCTCTTCTATCTGTCCGGGCGTCAGCACCACGCGCTCAAACTTGTTGTGTCGGTTGAATCCGCAGTAGACACAGGCGTTGGTGCATGAGTTGGTGATGTACATGGGGATGAAGATGCTCACCGTCTTGCCGAACCTCTGTTCTGTCAGGGCGCGGCTGCGGCGGGCCATCTGTTCGATGTAGGGCGCGGCCGCGGGCGAGACGAGGGCCATGAAGTCGCGGTCGTCGAGATGCTCCCTGGCGAGGGCGCGCTCGACGTCGGCGGCTGTCATCGCCTCTATCTCGCGGGTGGTAGTGTCCCAGTCCCAGTTGGCTTTGAGGTATTCCGAAAACATTGTCAGAAGAGAAATGATGTGAGCGGTGAGGAGGCTTCGGCATGGTCGCCGCGCGCTCCGAGTCCGGCCTCGTATGCCTCGCGGCCTGCCTTGGTGGCCTGGGCGAATGCGCGCGCCATCCTTACGGGGTCTCCGGCCACGGCTATGGCTGTGTTGACAAGGACGGCGTCTGCGCCCATCTCCATGGCCTCGGCGGCGTGCGAGGGGGCGCCGAGACCTGCGTCGACTACAACGGGGACGCGGCTCTGCTCGATGATTATCTTGAGCAGGTCGCGGGTCACGAGGCCTTTGTTGGTGCCAATAGGGGCGGCCAGGGGCATCACCGTGGCGGCGCCCGCCTCTTCGAGCCTCTTGCAGAGCACGGGGTCGGCCTGGATGTAGGGCAGCACCGTGAATCCCATCTTGGCGAGCTCTTCTGTGGCCTTGAGGGTCTCTACAGGGTCGGGCAGGAGGTATTTCGGGTCGGGATGTATCTCGAGTTTGAGGAAGTCGGTGCCGAAGGCCTCTCGCGAGAGCTGGGCGGCCAGGATGGCCTCCTCGGCGTTGCGGGCTCCGGAGGTGTTGGGCAGCAGCTGTATCCCCTCGTGGCATACGTGGCGCAGCATATCGTCCTCGCGGTTGTCCATGTCTATGCGCTTCATGGCCACGGTGACCATTTCTGAGCCCGAGGCCAGGATGGCCTCCTCCATGATTTCGTTAGAGCGGAACTTGCCTGTCCCGACAAAGAGGCGCGAGCCGAACTCGCGTCCTCCGATAATAAGTTTTTCCATCATATCATGTATTGGTATTTGTTTTCAGTATCTCTGTCATCCACCTTGCGGCCTCGGCCGGGTCGGCCTGGCGCAGTATGGCTCCGCTTACGGCTATGCCCGCGGCGCCGGCCGACATTATGCCGGGTATGTCGCTTGCCGTGATGCCACCTATGGCCACAACAGGCTGGCGGTAGCCGCGCCTGCGGCATTCGCCGAGGATGTCTCTGTATCCCTCCGTGCCGAGTACGGGGCTGAGGTTCTTCTTTGTGGTGGTGAAGCGGTATGGGCCGAGGCCTATGTAGTCAGCGCCGTCGCGGAGGGCGGCTTCGATGTCTGCTATGGTGTTGGCTGTGGCTCCGAGTATCTTGCCCGGCCCGAGCAGGCGGCGTGCCTCGGCCACGGGCATATCGTTCTTGCCTACGTGGACACCGTCTATGCAGTCTATCTGTGCGGCGAGCTCCACATGGTCGTCTACGAGGAGAACTATGCCGTGGCTCTCGCGCAGCGGGGCAAGCTCGCGAGCCACCTCGGCCACGCTCTCGACAGGGGCGCCTTTCATCCTTATCTGCACCCAGCGGCATCCGCCCTCGGCGCTCATTCGCGCTCCGGACAGGACATCTTCTATATCCGTGCCGTCAGTGATCAGCTGCAGCCTGAAAGCCTCGGGGTCTATCTCGCGGCGCCATGCCGCGCCGAGCATCGCCGCTCCGTGAAACCCCATGGCTTCAAGCTCCGGCAGGCGGTCGGGTGTGACGCCTCCGAGAGCATATATGCCTGGTCTGAGTGTCTTGCGCAGCTCGCAGGGGTCAAATCGCTCCGCTCCGTATCCCGGCTTGGAGACCGAGGGGAAGACAGGGCTGAGAAATGCATAGTCTGCCCTGCCGCCGAGGGCCTCGGCCTCGGCGGGCGAGTGGAGCGAGACGCTCACGAGCCCGTCCCATCCCGGCGGGATGTCGGGGTTGCGTCTGTTGAGGTGTATGCCTCCGGCGCCTGTCTCCGCGGCTATGCTGTGGCAGTCGTGCAGGGAGATGCGGCGGCGCAGGTCTGCCGGAATCTCATCCATGAGTTTCCTTACCTCTTGCTCGTCCGCTCCGGGTTTGCGTATGTGTATGCGTGAATATTGGCCCGAACGTAGCTTGCGGGCGATGTCGGCTCCCTCCGATGGGTAGAACCACGGGAGGGTTATGGCTATGAGTTCCATCGGCTCAGCCTCCGCAGACAGCTCTTATGACGGTCACTTTCATGCCCTCTTCCAAGGCCGCCGCGGCCCATGAGGCGCGCGGCACGACGCGATTGTTTACAGCGACGGCCTGTCCGGGGCCTTCGAGTCCTTCGGTTTTGAGCAGGTCTGAGAGTGTCTTGCAGCCTTCGGCCACTGTTGTCGGTCTCCCGTTGATTTCAATTGTCATGATTGCAGGTTTGGTTTGTTGTAAAACTGCTATAATCAATCAGGGGGAGCCTTCTCGTCTGCTTTCTTGTAAAAGCTGAGAATAGGAGACGACACTTCAAGTTCTTACGGCGGTACTGACCGCTTCAAGTTCCAAGGGTATGATCTCAGCCCGCAGTCGGCGCGGGCACCCCTCTTGAGTTAGCGCCACAAAGTTATTGCTTTTTATCCCAACAAGCAAATTTTTTTTTATCTTTGCGGAATCAAATGCCAACCAATCTCTTTTACACATGAAAACTATAGTACGAATAGCGGCGTCAGTGGCGCTGTCGGCCGCCATAGCATTGCCGGCTATGGCCATCCATCCCAAAAACTCATGTCTGAAGCGCAACTCCGTGCGTTTTCTCAAATCCGACACAGCGGCTATGGTTGCCTCTCAGGTTATGGCCTACCAGCGTGTCACCGGCGGGTGGCCCAAGAACATTGATATGTGCCGCCCCCACACACAGGAGGAGCTGGACAAGGTGATGGCCGACAAGAGCCGCACCGACGACTCGACCACCGACAACAATGCGACAGTCCTTCAGATGAAGTTCCTGGCCAAGATGTATCAGGCCACGGGACGGCAGGAGTACAGGGACGCCTTTGTGCGCGCTGTGGAGTATCTGCTCTCGGGCCAGTATCCCGAGGGCGGCTGGCCGCAGTTCTGGCCCGACCCCAGGGGATATCAGGTCCACGTCACATACAACGACCATGCGATGGTCAACACCATGTCCATACTGCGCGACATCAGCGCAGGCACAGGCCCGTATACAGACATGATAGACAAGGAGACGGCCCTGCGCATAGACAAGGCCTTCGCCAAGGGCATCGAGTGGATACTCGCCGACCAGATCAGAGACAAGGAGGGGAGGCTGACCGTGTGGTGTCAGCAGCATGACCGCCACACCCATGCCCCGGCGATGGCCCGCAGCTACGAGCTGCCCTCCTACTGCTCTTCAGAGAGCGTGGGCATCATCAGGCTGTTGATGTCGCTACCGGAGCCTGACGCACGTGTGCGCAGGGCCGTCCACTCGGCCATGGCGTGGCTCGATGCACACAAGATTGAGGGCTTCAGCTACAAGAGCGTCATGATAGACGGACAGAGCGAGCGCGTCCTGGTGCCAGACCCGACAGCCGAGCCCCTGTGGGCACGGTTTTACGACCTCGAGAACGCCGAGCCTTTTGTGTCGGACCGCGACGGGGTTCCTGTACGGGATGTGATGCAGATAGGACGCGAGCGCCGCAACGGCTACGGGTGGTACAACCGTTCCGTGGCCGAGGTCTATCCCGCATATCTCGAGTGGGCCGCACGCTATCCCGCCGAGTGACCGGCAGGGTCTGAAAGAAAAAGCCGTCTTCATCGCGAAGACGGCTTTTTTAGTTTTTGTCTGTCAATAATGATAATCTTTTTTACCCTTAACCTAAATGTTTTTGAAGTACCTTTTTGGGGTTCGTCATGAAGCCCTTCATGGGGCGATAATCAGAAAGTGATGATGGTTGTTGTGAAGTATTATGCCTTGTAATCTCTTGTCTGAGGGACCGGGAGGAAACTCCTTCTCAGACCCTGCGCTACAAAATTAGGCATTGTAGAATCCCGATGCAAGCACTATACCGGAAATCTAAACTGATATAAACACAATCTAAAGGCTATCGCTCTGATTATCAAGGGTAATGTATTCTGTTGATATCGGCGTCGGTCTAAACTCTATCTAAAAGAGTTTTGGGCTCTTCCGAGGTTATAAGGCCAATCCGCTTGATCTGTTCGTCGATGCTGGCGCGGTCTTTGGCGCGTGTCCTCAGCTTGTTGCGGTAGGTGTATATGGTGTTGGTCGATATGCCCAGCGAGCGCGCTATCACAGCCGGGTCTTCGATGCCGAGACGGCTAAGGGCGGCGAGACGCAGCTCCGTGTTGAGTTTGCCGCTGTCAGGCGCCGCTATCTGTCTGTCGGGGAGCAGGAGGTCGTTGACCTCGTCGATGAAGTTTGGGAAGAGCTGGAGCACGGCACGGTCGAACACTTCGTTGAACTTGCGTCTGGCATTGTCTGTCACATGGCCTGACTTGAGCCAAGCGAGCAGCTCTTCCTGCTGTCGCGCTACAAGTCTCCGCTGGCAAGTCTTATTGTAGATTTCCATCTCTTCGATATAGCTCGAGCTGAGGTTGAGGAATTCGGATATGAAGGTTTCCTTGGCCTCGTTGGCACGGGCCAGTTTTTTCTCTGTATCTTTCAGC
>JAIDJD010000422.1 GCA_029052375.1 Duncaniella sp.
TTACCCGCCACGGCAATGAACTCAAGCCGGTGCTGTTCAGCCTCTACTCCACCATGCACTTCTCCACCGTCGGGGCTATGTCTTCGGGTGTCGCTACCGAGAGGCCGTCGGCGCCGCGCTCCGAGCAGTAAGACATGAAGAATTCCCGGACCACAACCTCCATGCCCGTCGGCTTGGGGCCTCTGGTGCGGGCCGTGGCCCTGTATGTGAATCCCTGGGCGTTGCAACCGAGGAGCTTCTTGATGGTGATGACGTATTTGCCCTCGCCAAGCTGTTTTCCCGGCTCGATAGCCATCGGATGTGCGGGGGTGTCGTTGGTCTTGTGGACGGAGGCCGGAGGTGTTGCTGGCATTTTGGTCTGAGGGGGTGGGTGGATTGGTTTGTATCTGTATGTCTGCAGTGCTGAGGCGAGGGGCTATCCCTGTAGGGCCGAGAGGCGATTGACGTCTCCCACCACCCAGAGAATGTCTTCGGCTTCGAGCACGAGGCCGGGGTTGGGCTGGATATACTCGTTGTCGCGCTGCAGCGCCACGAGCATGGCGGCATAGTCTTCGCGCAGGCCGCACTTGGCCACGGTCTTTCCGGCAAGGCTGTTGTCCTCTGACAGACGGATGCTTGTGAGGCGGATATCCTCGGTGTCTGCCGGCTGGGGCTCGTCGCTGTCGGCCTCTACCACCGGGAGCACCTTCTGTATCTCTTCCTCTGTCCCTATTATGCCGAGAATGTCGCCGGGGAATATGCGGGCGTCGGCGCCGGGCACCATTATCAGATGCTGTCCGCGGCGGATAGAGGATACAGACACGCCATACTTGCCGCGCAGGCCCGAGGTCATGAGCTTCTCGCCGACGAAGGGACATTCATATCCGACCTTGATGTAGGCGAGGTGAAAATTGGGCAGCAGGGAGTTTTTGGCACCCGTGCGGCGCAGGTCGCGCTCGTTGAGGTTGTCGATGAATCTTGTCTCGATTTTCTCGAGGCGCGTCTTGACGTGCTTCGAGTAGGAGAGCAGCATGATGATGAACAGGGCCACGCCGAAAGTCCATCCCACGGCGAGGGAGAATATCGAGCTTAGCAGGTAGACTATCAGTGTCATGGCTATCATCAGCCTCACCACGGTCATGGCTATCAGAGGGATGTCGAAGCGGGCGTTGCACTCGCGCAGGCGCTGGCGCTCGGTGTGGCGCGATGCGGGATAGGTGAGCGCCAGCAGGAACGGCGACATGGCCGCGAGGGCCCCGAGCGATGTGAACATCCTGCCCCAGACGGGGAAGACGCTCACCATGAACGGAAGGACGTAATGGAGTGTGATGAGGGTCAGGGCTATCAGCAATATGGAGTAGAGTATCACCCTCCAGAGATACCGCTTGATGAGCGAGCTCCAGAGCGCCTTGGCCGCATTCTGCTCGGCGGTGGCGTGTTCCGAATACCGGTCTATCAGGAAGTGGAGCTTGCCGGGCAGGTGTGCCTCTGTCCAGCGGTAGGCGGGGTCGGCCATGCGGATGAAGTAGGGCGTGGTGAATGTCGTCAGCACCGACACCGCCACCACTATGGGATATATCTGCGGGTCGAGCACTCCGAGGCTCATGCCGAGCGAGGCTATGATGAAGGCAAACTCGCCTATCTGTGTCAGCGAGAATCCGCTCTCTATCGCGGTCTTGAGCGTCTGGCCTGTGATGAGCATACCGAAGGTGCCGAAGAATATCATGCCCGTGATGACCACCGCCGACAGCACCAGGATAGGCACCCAGTATTGAGCTATGATGGCCGGATTGACCATCATGCCTACGGAGATGAAGAAGACAGACCCGAAGAGGTCCTTGACAGGCTGTGTCAGGTGTTCGATGCGCTCCGCAAAGCTTGTCCCCGCGAGTATCGACCCCATGACGAAGGCTCCGAGGGCCAGCGAGAATCCGCAGGCCACAGAGAAGACCGCCATCCCGAGGCAGAGGCCCATGGAGACCACCAGAAGTGTCTCCGAGTTGAGATACTTGCGCTGGGAGTTGAGCAGAGAGGGGAGTATGAAGACCCCGACTGCAAACCATATGATGAGGAAGAAGAGCAGTTTGGAGATGCTGTAGAGCATCTCGCCTCCCTCGACGCTGTTGTTGACGGCTATGGACGAGAGAATCACCATCATCACTACCGCAAAGAGGTCTTCGACTATCAGCACAGCGAACACCTGCGAGGCAAACTTGCGCTGTCTCAGCCCGAGGTCTGTGAAGGCCTTGATGATGATGGTGGTCGAGGACATGGACAGCATCCCGCCGAGGAAGAGCGAGTTGATGTTGGAGAATCCGAGCGTGTGGCCTGCCATATAGCCTGCACACATCATGCCGCAGACTATGAAGAGTGCCGTCACCACAGCCGAGCCTCCGGCATTGACCAGCTTCTTGAAGCTGAATTCAAGACCGAGAGAGAACAGGAGGACTATGATGCCTATCTGTGCCCAGAACTCGATGTTGGCCTCGGTGGATATCGAGGGCAGGTAGGTGAAGTGGGGGCTTGCGAGGAATCCGGCCACTATGTAGCCCAGGACTACGGGCTGGCGGAGCCACTTGAAGAGCAGTGTGGCGAATGAGCCGAGTATCAGTATCAGCGCCAGGTCTCCGATGAGGCCTTCGGTAGAGATGGAGGCTGCCTCCTGGGCGGCGGTTGCGGTGTCGGTCAGGGTCATTGTCTGTGTGCGGGTGTTGTCTGTTGTCCGGGACAGGTCTCCCCTGCGGGAGAGGCGGCCTTACGAGAGGTCGGCCTGGTTCGAGATGGATATGTTGATTGTAGGGAGTATCTTGTGGAGGGCGTCGAAGATGTCTATGAAGTCCGAGTGTTCGCGGATGAGTATCACGAGGTTGAGGCGTGTGACGTCCTGTTCGTAGTCATACTCCACATAGACCTTGGACAGGTGTATGCCGTATCTGGACAACACCTCTTCATAGGGGCGTATAGAGCTGACGATGCCCTTGACCTTCAGGCGTATGGTGCGCGACTCGTTGCCTACGTTGACTCTCTTCTCGAGGCGCTCGAGCAGGGTGAGCACGAGCAGGACCAACGCAGTGCTCACAACGGCGAGCAGATAGAGTCCGCATCCCACGGCCATGCCCACGGCGGCTATGATCCATATGCCGGCCGCGGTGGTCAGGCCCCTCACCGAGCCCTTCATCTGTATGATGGTGCCGGCGCCGAGAAAGCCTATGCCCGATATCACCTGCGCGGCTATGCGCCCGGGGTCGGCTCTCTGGAGCCCTGAAGTCTCCTGGCACACGTATATCGAGAGCATCATGGCGATGCAGGCGCCCATGCATATGAGCGAGAATGTTCGCAGGCCTGCCATCTGGCCCTTGATCTTGCGTTCAATGCCTACGCAGGCCCCGAGTATCAGCGCCAGCGATATGCGCGCTATGGCCGAGGCTGTGTTTATCTGCAGGTTGTCTATCGAGGAAAGGAGGTCTGTCATGTCAGAGGCCTTTGGGTGGAGAGTTCTTGGGGCGGGGGGGGGGGGGGCCCCCCCCCGGGGGGGGGCGAGGTGGGGGGGTAAGGGGCGGGGG
>JAIDJD010000423.1 GCA_029052375.1 Duncaniella sp.
CATTTTTCACCAACCCCGTAAAACTTCGAAAGATCATGACAAAAACTATCACTTTCAACGACCTCCGTCGCATCAAGGATAGCCTCCCTGACGGTGCAGTCACCCAGATAGCAGACCGCCTCAACGTCACCCCCCAGACCGTCCGCAACTATTTCGGAGGTACCAACTACGAGTTTGGCAAGAACTGTGGTGTCCACATTGAACCCGGCCCCGACGGAGGCATCGTGGTGCTCGACGACACTACCATTTACGACATGGCCATCGAGATTCTCCAGGCCCAGAACAAGGAGGACTGAGCCCGCGAGGCCGCCTCTTGAACACCGGATTACAAGAAAAGGACAACAAATCTGCCTCTGCTGGCCGACTTTTTTGTCCTTTTCTTTGTTATATTATCGTATGCCCCCGTCCGGAGGGCCAGTTATAATTCAATTCTGATTAATCACCTATGCTCACTGACCGACTCATCACTGTTGCGATACATACATACGACCGCGCCCACAAGCTGAAGTCTATTCTCGAACAGGAGGGCATCGCTGTGGCTCTGCAGAACGTCAATCTCACCAATCCCTCCATATCAGCCGGAGTGCGTGTGCGCATCCGCGAGTGCGACCTGCCTATGGCCCTGCGCCTCATAGAGAATATCGAGATACTCTCGCCCAAGGCGGTCTCCGAGGCCGAGGGGGAGGGCAGTTGCGTGCTCGTCCCGGTAGACTTCTCTGAGTGTTCAGACAGGGCTGTGGCCATAGCCTTCCGTCTCGCCGCCTTGCAGAAGTGTGCTGTGGCCATAGTGCATACCTTCATAGACCCGGCCTTCGCAAGCCGCACGGCCATGCAGCTGACCGACACGCTCACCTTCGACGGCACACTCGCCGGGGCCGACCCGATGGAGGAACTCGAAGAGGAGAAGAGCATAGAGCGTATGGCCCGGAGCCGTGTCCGCAAGCTGGCCGACGACATACGCGAGCATATCAAGGCAGGGGCGCTGCCGCCGGTCAAGTTCACGGCCGAGGTGCTCGAGGGGTTGCCCGAGGAGGTTGTCGACGAGTATGCCGAGACACACAAGGTCTCTCTGATAGTGATGGGGTCGCGCGGGTCCGGCTCGAAGGAGCGCGAACTGCTCGGCAGTGTCACGGCCGAGGTGCTCGATGCCTGCAAGGCTCCGCTCCTCACGGTCACCTCGAGCCTCGACACATCGTCGCTCGACTCGCTGTCGCGGGTGGCGTTCTTTGCCCAGCCTGCCCAGAGCGACCTGCTGGCGCTCGACGCCATGGTGCGCATCTTCGAAGACCGTCATCTCGACGTCACCCTCATACGTCTCCCGCGCGGGCGGTTTGCCTCACAGGCGCCGGACGCCATGGAGAAGCTGCTCAACTACTGCCGCGAGAATTATCCCGGATGCCGTTTCAGGCTGTCAGACATCTCGCTCCAGGACCCCGTCGAGGAGCTCGGACAGCTCACAGACGCCCATTCGATAGACATGATGGCCCTCGCCACCCGGCGCAAGAATGTGTTCTCGAGGCTCTTCAATCCCTCGTGGGCCCACAAGATGCTTTTCAGGGCCGATATACCCCTGCTCTCTATCCCGGTCCATTCATAGGATTTTTGCCAAAAAATGATTAACTTTGCGCAAAATTTCGAAAAAAATCAATCCAACCTATGACTGACAGGCGATACAACCTCCGCGGCGTCTCGGCTTCCAAGGAAGATGTCCACAACGCAATCAAGAATGTAGACAAGGGTATTTTCCCCCATGCCTTCTGCAAGATAATCCCTGACATACTC
>JAIDJD010000424.1 GCA_029052375.1 Duncaniella sp.
CTCGCCGTGGAGGTCCTGCGCGGCCACAGACATGGATGTGAGGCGCGGTGTGAGGAACGAGCCTGCCTCGCGCCACTCCACATACGCGCGCCGGCCGTAGACCTCGGAGCTCCACGACAGGCCATCGGATGTCCGGACGGCCGATACGGCCACGATGTCGAGAGGGTCTGTCACATCCCATATCGCGGTCTTGTCGTCGGCGCCTGAAAGTACGGGCGAGAGGCCCTTGGGAATCGTGAACGACAGAGGCTCGGAAGCGGGCATCCTGAGCGCGCGCACGTAGGCAATGGAGATGTTGTCGAGCGCGGCCACCGTGGCGCCGCCGGGCACTCTGGCATCGATGCCGAGGACGAGCCTCTCCCCCTTGGGGACAAAGGTCTTGCGGACACGGCAGGTGTCGCCGCCCTCCTTGACGCCTTCGCACCGGTCTCTGCCGGACAGGGGCAGCTCCTCGCCGTTGGCTGTGAATCCGAGGACGGTGGCCGTCGCGGCGCTTGCATAGAAGTCTGTCTGCATCCACACCTCCGAGCCCTCGACACGGCCGGGCATATTGAACGAGAAGGTCTGGGACTTGTTGTAGCGGAAGTCCTCGCCGAGCAGTAGGTGGCCGCTCTGCATGGGCGAGGTGAGGTCTGTCTCGTGGAACAGCCCTTCGACGAAGGTCGTGGCCTTGTTCAGGCCCGGCTCGCGTCCCTCGGAGGGTATCTCGCGCAGGGGTGCCCCGCTGTCGGAGAGGAAATAGTAGCCGCAGAGCGAGTAGGGGTTGCGCGAGCGGTAGTGGTACTCGGTGTCCGGGACGTCGAGGCGCGTGTCTGTCCCGACGCCGTAGAAGACGACGCCGCGAGGGGTGACGGCCGACTGTACCAGCGGGAGGTCGTCGGTGTAGGACGCGCGCGTGAAATGGTCGGGGATGCGCCTGCCTCCGTATCCGTAGACTCTCACGGCCGAGGGGTCTCTGAAGCCCCAGGCGCGGAGGTCGGCGTTGGAGATGAGGTACATCCCGGTCTCGGAGACAGATATCTTGACCCACCGTCCTCCGGCGAGCACAGATGTGGAGGCGTAGGTGTCAGGTGTGAAGCCGTAGGTGGCCGCAGGCGATGCGGCCGCCATGAGGAGGAGTATGGCGGAGAGTAGTCTAAGCACGGTTTTCATCAGCTATATAACGCGCATATGCGTGTGGTTATTGTATGGCCGGGAGGCTTATTCGGCGCGCAGGAACTCCTCCCACTCCTTGCGGCCGCCGGCAAAGGCGTTGATGTCCACGGGGTGGTCTGTCCCCTCTACGCGGCCCGAGTGTGTGGCCTGCCAGAAAGTCCAGTCGACCCCCTCGGGTTCCTCGCCGAGAGCGCATATCCAGAGCATGGAGGTGCGTGGCGAGTCTCGCAGAAAGCGGGTATAGCCGTTCTTGTTGGTGTAGAGCATCACGCGGTGGCCGCGGCTCTCGAGGTGGTCCATCATCTCTGACAGACGGCTCATCACCAGCGAGTTGGTCTGGCTGTTGGGGTTGGTCCACTCCTCGAGGTCTATGACGGCGGGGAGGTCGAGCCCGCGGCCCTCCATGGCTCCGGCAAAGTTGAGGCCCTGCATATAGCCCGGGGTGTCGAAGCGGAAGAAGTGGTAGGCTCCGACCTTGAGCCCTGCCTTGCGGGCATTGATGACGTTCTCTATGAAGCGCTTGTCGCGGAATGTGCCGCCCTCGGAGGCCTTGATGTATACAAACTCGTAGCCCTCGGCGCGCACCTTGTCGAAGTCTATCTCGCCGTTGTGGGCCGAGACGTCGAGCCCGCGTATCTCGTAGCGGGCGGGGTCGGGATACGGGGCCCGGGGAGCGTGGCGCCGACACCCCGCGATACCCGCGCACAGACACACCAAGGCCATCGCCGCGAACGGCGAGGCGAGACACAGACGGCGCAGGTATGCGGCAGCGTAGCGAAGCATGACCGCAAAATTAGCGAATGTCAGGGACAAATCCAAATATGCCTCGGCGGGCAATATCCGGCCCCGGCCGAGCGTTATAGAATGTTGTATCACACCGAACCAAAACAGACCACAAGCGTATGTCTATCTTCTCCATATTCGGCCGCAGGCAGGAGCCTGCCGCCCTTCCGTTCTCAGTCGACATCCCCAGTCACATCCTCCCCGGTGTAGACGACGGGTCGCCCGACACGGCGACCTCTGTGGCCCTCGTTGAGCGCATGAAGAG
>JAIDJD010000425.1 GCA_029052375.1 Duncaniella sp.
CCCGGGGGTTTGGGGGCGCGCGGGGCCCGGCGCCCCTGTGGGTCCCGGCTATGTGGGGGGGGGGGGGGGCCTTGAGGGTGACTTTGGTGCCGGCCTCGTACATATTCTTGCCGTCCACGACGGTGGGGGCGGGAGAGGGCTGTACCTGATAGGCATTGGCTCCGCCCTCGACGCCATACTTGAGCTCGTAGGTGTCGATGGCCTTGAAGTTGGCTGTGAGGACTGTGTTGGCGTCTACGGTGTAGTCAAACTGGGGCTTGTCGCTCACCACGGCGCCCGAGGCGTCGGTCCAGTTGACGAAGCTGTATCCGAAGTTTTTCTCGGCCTTGAGCGATACCACCGTGCCCTTGTCGTATTCGGAGAGGTCGGGGTTGGCTGTCACCTGTCCTCCCTCTGCGGGATTGGCTGTGGCCGAGAATGTGTATGTCACGGACTCTTCTACGGTGCCGTTGAGCAGGCCGTGTATCTGCACGTCTGAGTACATACACTCCTTGGTGGTGGCATAGCCGTTGTTCATCACGAGGCTGAAGCCTGCGGCGGAGGTGAGGGCTGTGCGCTGAGCGTCTGTGAGCTCGTGCTCAAATCTGATGGTGTACGAGGGGTCGCTGCCGAAGGCGTCTTCTTCCTTGGTCTTGTTGTTGCGGTGGGGGGTAATCTTGGCGAATACCACGTCGTCTGCGCCGTCGCCTGTCTGGCCTTTGACGGTGACGGCCTGCTTGGTGCCGTCGGTGCCGTTGCGCGAGATGTAGAATGTCACCTTGGTGGGGGTGAAGGTGAGGCCCTTGGCGGGCTTGACGGTCCAGCTGATGGGGTCAGACTCGCTCTTTAGAGCCTTGAAGCTGACGAATTTGATGTCCGGACACATCGTGGTGGACTGCAGGCGGTGATATTTCACCTGGCTGTCGTCCACGGCTGTGAGGCTGAAGGCCTCGGGCGTCACGGTCACGTTTTCCTTGTACTCTGTGGAGTTGAAGGCCCATACTACTGAGGCTGCCTCGTTGGTGTAGGTGGTGCCTGCGGGGACAGGTGCCTGCTGAGGCGTCGTTGCGATGTCTGCCGCGCCGGCCGCACCTGCTGTGACAAGGGCGGCGAGCATTAGGGACACGCTCTTGGTTGAGATAGACATAAGAGTGTTTTGGATGGTGTTGTTTTGGTATTATGCTTATTGTATTTTAAGGCAAGGTGAGGCGGTATTGTCCAGAGGGTTTCTGAATGCAAATATACAAAAATTCCCCCATCTGCCAACAGATTGGGGGAAAGTTTTTTAGATATGGGCTGTGGGAGTCCTCGGCTTATTTGCCGGTCTTGTCGGTCTCCTCGACTTTGAAGAGGTATCCGGCGTCTGCGTCGACGTCGTAGACCTCGGTCTTGTCTGCGTCGGTGCCTCGTCCCTTGAGCGTGTATGTGCCCTTAAGGGTAGTGGCGCCGGTGGGGATATTGTAAGAGAGCGAGAATCCGCTGAGCCAGCAGTCTTCCATCTCCTTGTTGTTGTTGTACTTGAGGGGCACCTTGTCCTTGCCTTCGGGGAGGGTGATGGTGTATCCGTCGTTGTTGGTGGTGACGGGGAGCTCTGTGGCGAGGAGGTCTGTCTGGGGCATACTCTGGCTGAACTGTGCCCTGGCTATCAGGACGTCGGCGAGCATCTTCACGGTGTTGACCTTGATGGAGATTATTGAGTTCTTGGTGTCGTATCCCTTGTTGTCGGTCTCGGCGTTGCGTGAGACGGCGTGGATGTTGCCCACGAGTATCACCTCGGCGGGCATCACGGTGACGTCGTAGCGGTCGTTGACGGAGAACCTGATGGTGAAGACGGGGGCCAGCTGGTTCTCGATCACGCGTCCCAGGATGTTCTTCATCTCGAACTTGTCGAAGACGTATCCGCCGGGGTTGACCGCCGGGGTGATGTCGTTGGCGGTGGTGACGTACGAGGCTGTCATCGGGTCGTAGGAGAAGGAGAGGCTGTTGAGGCGGAAGGTGAGGCCGGAGATGCCGAGCTGGATGTTGGACATATCCACGCTCACCTGGCCCTTGTCCGAGTAGTTGTCTACGGAGTAGACCATCTTGTAGTTGGGGTTGATGGATATGGTGGCCTCGCCTGTCTCGCGGTCTACCACGCGGTTGAAGGCTGATGAGGCTCCGTAGGTGTAGGTGTTTTCCTGGCTCGACTTGGGGTCGGAGAGACAAGAGGTGGCGCCGAGGCCCAGGGTGAGCGCGGCGGCGAGAAGTGTTGCAATTTTTTTCATCTGATTGATTGCTGTAAAAGAGAGGATTGGCTGTGTCTGATGATTATTATCGATACAAAGGTAGTGATTCCTGCCGATTTGCCGCGGCGGCAGGTAGTTAAAAATACTCAAATCCGGCCCGGGGTCAGGGCGGCCGGCGGCCGCGGCCCGGCGAGGACGGGCTTTTTTAACCTCTTTTGGCATGGTTTTTGCTCGGTTTTTCGTAAATTTGTCCCTGTAACATAAAAAGATGAACAAAGATAACCCCATAGATATCCGCCGCGCCGCCGCGCTCCTCAGAGAGGGGCGCGTGGAGAGCGCCCTGAGCCTGCTCGACAACCCTGCCGAGGGTCTTCCGGCCCTGCGCCCCTACCGCGAGCGCCTGCGCCGCCTGCGCGAGCAGTATGGCTACATGGCAGACTTTGTCATGCGCGGTCTTCCCGACCCTCAGCTGGCCGACTCTGTCAACGATATGGCTGTGGCCATCCTCGGCGTGGCCGACGAGATGAAGCGCACGCTCCTCGCGGCCGACGCTCCCACGCTCTGTTGCTCTATGGTGCGCACGGCCGGGGTCTCGCCGATGCGTCCGCTCGCCGAGATGGCCGGCGAGAGCCGCTCGCTGCACTCGCGCCTGGCCCTCGCCTCGCTTGCCGAAGACCCCGCGCGGGCCTCGGCCGGCCTCACGCGGCGCGCCGAGGATGTGGCCAAGGAGATTTTCAACCGCCTGTGGATCACTCATCCGCTCCCGGCCGAGGATGCCGAGGCCTTCAGGGAGATACTCTCTGACGGCTCTCTGCCTGTCTCGGTCAAGGCGTTGTCTGTCAGCGGGCTGACGCTCGGGCTGATGGAGTGGTATGACGAGCGGCGCATGGCGCTGCTGGCCGATGCCTATGCCTCGTCCGAGAGCCCTGCGCCCGTCTCGGTCCGCGCCCTCTGCGGCCTGCTGCTCGGGCTGTGGCTCTACCGCGGCCGTCCCCGCTCGCGCGCCTTGCGCCTGCGCCTCGAGAGTCTGGCCGAGGGCGAGGGGTGGGCCTCGGATGTGCGCATGGTCAATATGCAGATGGTGCGCGCCCGCGACACAGAGAGGCTCACGCGCAAGTTCCGCGACGAGCTGCTGCCAGACATGATGCGCCTGCGCCCGGAGATTGAGAAGCTCGGACGCAGGCACCACGACCTCGACCCCGCGGCCATGGAGGAGAATCCCGAGTGGGCCGAGCTGCTGGACAAGAGCGGGCTCTCGGAGCGCCTCAAGGAGATGCAGGAGATTCAGGAAGAGGGCGGGGATATCCTCATGGCCACCTTCTCGCAGCTCAAGTCGTTCCCCTTCTTCAACGACCCCTCCAACTGGTTTCTCCCCTTCACGCCGGACCATTCGGCGCTCGACCAGTCGTCCGAGCTGCTCCCCATCCTCGACCTTTTGGGAGGCAGTGCCCCCTTCTGCGACAGCGACCGCTACTCGATGGCTCTCTCGCTCAGCCAGATACCGCCCGAACAGCGCCGCATGGTAGACGCCCAGCTCAAGATGCAGCGAGACCAGATAGACGCCATGCGCGCCTCCTCGCTCCAAGGCTCCGACCCCGGGCGCGAGGCGCTCACCGTGGGCTATGTCCGCGACCTCTACCGCTTTGTCAAGCTCTTCAGGCGCAAGTCCGAGTTCAAGGACCCCTTTGCCCTCGGGCTCAACCTGCCGGGCCTGCCTGAGCTGAGCGATGTCTTTGACGACGCCGACACCCTCCGCCTCATCGGCGAGTTCTATTTCAGGCGGCGCTATTGGGAGGATGCCTGCGGCGTCTTCCGCCGCCTCGACCTGCTCGTGACCCCCGAGGCCGGCATCTATCAGAAGATGGGCCACTGCCTGCAGTCGCTCGGACGCCTCGAGGAGGCGCTCGACTGCTGCGAGCGAGCCGATATGCTCGACCCCTCGAGCCGGTGGACGCGCCGCCGCCTGGCCGCCCTCTACCGCGCTCTCGGCCGCTACGACAAGGCTCTCACATATTACAGGGCACTCGAGGCCGAGAGCCCCGATGCGGCCTCGGATGTCAGCCTTGCCCTCAGCATAGGCTTCTGCCTGGTCAAGCTGCGCCGCTTCGACGAGGCCCTTCAGGTGCTCTTCAAGGCCGAATATCTCGGGGCCGACTCGCCCAAGGCTCTCCGCGCCATAGTCTGGTGTACCCTGCTCGGCGGCGACTACGAGCGCTGCAGGGCCTACACGGGGCGCCTCTTCGGCAAGGGAGACCTCACTCCGGACGACTATCTCAACGCCGGCCACCTGGAGATGCTGACAGGCCATCCCGCCGAGGCCGCCGAGCGGTATGCCGAGTCTATAGCGGCCCGCGGGTTCAGCGCCGACGCCTTTGTCGAGGCCCTGCGCCGCGACTTCGAGCCTCTCCCGGCCCTTGCCGCCCTTGACCCCCTGCCCCTCGGCATTGTAGCCGACCGGGCTATCACGGCATCCAAGGGTTTGGGGGGTAGAGTTTAAGGTTTAGGGCCTTGCGGCCTGCCGGCTTTGAGTTTAAGGTTTAGGGCCTTGCGGCCTTGGGTTTAAAGTTTAGCAAGGCCTTGCGGCCTGCCGGCTTCGCTCCTGCCAAGGTCTTCAGGTCGCCCTTTGCCTGCTTATATCCACCCCAAAACTCCAGGCCGCAAGGCCTTGCTAAACTTTAAACCCAAGGCCGCAAGGCCCTAAACCCTAAACC
>JAIDJD010000426.1 GCA_029052375.1 Duncaniella sp.
ATGTGGGCCATGGCAGTGTTCTTGCCGGGGTCGTGAGCGAAGTAGCGGGGGGTGGGGGTGGCGAAGAGCTCGGTAGAGAGCAGGGCAACCTTGCCTACGCGGGTGATGAGGGCGTCGCTGCCGAGCGAGTGGTCTGCGCCGGACTGGAGAAGACCGGGGGTAGCATTCCAGAGAGCGCCGAGCGAGTTCTTGTTGGCAGAGGGAGCGCCGGCGGTCCAGATACCGTCATCCTTGAGGTGAGCGTCGAGACAGCCTGCGGAGTAGTTGTCTTCAACATCGAGGGTAATCTGAGGAATACCGTCGGTGGTACCGTTGATAGAGCGTACGTCACCCCAGCAGTTGTTCATGTTGCGGATATCGCGGACATCCTTGGCGAGAACGATGAGGTTGTTCTTGAAGGCAAGTGTCGAGCCGGAGGGCCAGATACGGAAGTCGAGGATGTAACGGCCGGAAGCGCGGGTGTTGCGGTTGATGAAGGTGTTGTTCTCGATACGGATGCTGTACTTGGTGCTCTCAGGCCATGCAAGCGACTTGTTGTTGTCGTTGAAGAGGCTGCCCCAGGGCGAGTCATACATGGTGTTGTTGGTGAAACGAACATCCTTGAAGACATTGGACTTGGGAGACTTGCCGTCACCGGCGAACATACAGTAGGAAGAACCGTTGGCCGCATAGTAGCCGCAGTTGTAGAACACGCAGTTGTCGACAACAATCTTGTTGAAGACCTTGACCTTGGAGCCCTGCACGCGGAAGAAGCCGCGGATGAGGCCCTGGAAGGTACAGTTGTGAACCTCGAAGGAGTCGAAGGTCACGCCCATACCGTTGGAGAGCATATTGACAAAGTAGTTGCCGGTAACGCCCTTGCCGAGGTCGGTAGCCTTACCGATGTTGAGAGCCTCGGGAGCCTCGATGTCGAGGTTGTTGAACTTGATGGACTCGACGATGATGGGAGCGTCAGCCTCGCCTGCATTCTTGGAACGGCCGAGAACGAGCTGGCCTACAGTGCCGATATCCTTGTTGCCCTGCCTGTATATTATACACATCTCCGAGCCCACGAGACCTTAATAGATGTCG
>JAIDJD010000427.1 GCA_029052375.1 Duncaniella sp.
ACCTGATTATCTTCGATTGGCTGAATAGTTACCGGCACCACCCGTCACGTTAATTATAGTTAAATAACATTAAACCATTTGTAATCAGCGGTCGGTGATATTATATTGCGAATCAACAATTCACACATTTTTAAAACCTATAATTTCTATGAAATCGGATTTTTATCGTTTAATGCTTGCCGCGGCCGTGGCCATTGGCTGCGGGACAGCATATGCCTTCGACTTCCAGAGCGACGGCATCGCCTATAATATCATAGAGGGCGGCGTGGAGATCACCAAAAACGATGAGGCATATACCGGAGTGATAACGGTGCCGGAGACTGTGACAATGGATGGCAAGACATACAATGTAATCAAGATTGGAGAATCTGCCTTATGGGGTTCGACTGTCACGTCCATATCCCTGCCTGAATCCTTGAAGACGATTGGAGACAATGCGTTTACATTCAGCAAGAACTTAAGCGATGTGGTCATACCAGACAATGTAACATCGGTTGGGAAAGAAGCATTTTCGGCAAGCCCTGCTATCAAGACTCTCACCATAGGAGCATCCGTAAAAACTATGGGAATAGAAGTTTTCGGAAACAGGGAGATTCCACCATTTGGCCCGGTTCCTGATATTGTAGGCACTGAGTTGGACGTCATATATTGTCGCGCGACGGTGCCTCCGGTGATGGAGGGCACATATTCGTATCAAGATCCCTGGCAAAGCAGTATGTTACAGAACTGTGTTGTATATATTCCGAGAGGCACATCAGAAGTCTATCGCAAAGCATATTACTGGGGCTACTTCTCCAAGCTGATCGAATATGATTATGACTACAGCGGCATAGAGGAGACAGTCGGCGAGGGTGATGGCATCCGCGTTGAGGGAGGCCGCATCACGGGCAAGGGCATCCTTGATGTCTATGACCTCAGTGGCCGGCAGGTGGCCAGAGGTCTGTCCGAAGAACTCCCGATGTTCCCATCCGGTATTTATATAGTCCGTGGCGAAGGAACCGCAGCCAAGATAGCGGTTCGCTGATTTCTGCCAGACAAGGTACGGAGGCCTGCACCGATGTGTATCCACATATTGGTGCAGGCCTCCTGCCATTTGAAGAGTTTATACAATCCCCGAAGACAGGCCGACAATCGCATACAATGGGGTAAAATTAATAAATTAAGATGCGCCGGGGGTGTTTTAGCCGGGCCACGGGGATGGATTGTGGAAAATTATAGCTAACTTTGCACAATCTATATACCAAACAATACCTCTACATAATATGTCTTTCTGGTCCGGACTGAAAAGCGCCTTCGGATTCTCGCCCGACGACGATTCAGACTACATCGACTCAGAGCCTATGGACTCTGACGCCACGCCTCTGCCCGCGGCGCCGTCTCCCGCTCCGCAACAACACCCTGCCCTGGCCGCCGCCCGTCCCGAAAACGGCCGCGCCGACAGCATCCCCGAAGACGACGCTCTCCCGGCCGACATCTTCGAGGCTGTCGTAGCCGTATTCAACGAGGCCCAGCCCGACTTTGTGCGCCGATGCCTCTCCACCGACGCCCAGAAGAAGTATCTTATGGACTCGATATCCGAGTCGCTGCGCCGCCGCATCGCCGCCGCAATGACAGCGTCCAGAGAGACAGCCGAGCCGGCACGCGACACCAAGGCCGAGGACAACCTGCGCTCGGAGAACAGCAAGCTGCGCCTGAGCCTCGAGAGGCAGAAGCGCTCGATGACAGACCGCATACACAACCTCGAGGCCAACATCAGCGAGATACAGGCCGCACACGCCCGCGAGACCGAGGCCCTGAAGGCCCGCATAGCGGCGCCCGCCCCAAAACCCGCTCCCGAGCCCGCGGCAAAGCCCGAACC
>JAIDJD010000428.1 GCA_029052375.1 Duncaniella sp.
ATCGTGTACTGATACGCATCAAGGTGGTGCAGCTCCTCTACTCGTACCTGCTCTCGCAGGAAGAATTCAAAATCGAGGGGCAGGTAGAGAACCCGTCACGCGACCGCAAGTATGCCTACAGGCTCTATATGGACCTTCTGCTGATGGTGCTTGAGCTGTCCGGCTACAACACCGGCCAGAGCAGGCAGTCAGCGATAGCAGGACTGTCCGCAGACAAGCTTGTCAACGGCAACCAGATGGCCAAGTCGCTCGCCTCCATAGCCTCTCTCCGCGAACTGATACTGCTCGAACGCCACGACCTCGGACTCTTTGCCGACGTCATGCCATCGATATACCGAAGCATACCTGAACTCCCGGCTTACAAGAGCTATGCAAAGCTCAAGAAGCACGAGATGAAAGACGACGTGGAGCTCTGGCTGTCCATCATCCACAACCTCTTTGCCAAGAACCCAGCATTTCAGGAGGCCGCCCGCCGCGACCCCGAGTTTACCCTCAAGGGCTTCAACGACGGCATAGCCCTCGCGGCCAAGACACTCGCCGAGTATGGCGACAACCGCTACCTGCTTGTGAGCGCCCGCAGTGCCCTCGACCGTTCTCTCGACCAGGCATACAGACTCTACAACGGACTCTTCCTGCTCGCCGACGAGATAACCCGCGCACAGGAAGAGAAGCTCGAAGAGCTGCGCAACCGTGTGATGGCCACAGCCGAGGAACGCCACCCCGACATGAGGTTTGTTGAGAACAAGTTTGTCCGTGCCATCAACGACAACCCTTCGTTTGTCGAGTTCACCGAAAACTCCAAGTTCTCTTGGGAGACCGATTTCGCCATGGTAGAGTCGCTCCGCCAGCTCATTACAGAGAGCGCCGACTACAAGGAATACATGGCCATACAGGGCGAAACCACATGGGAGCAGGACTGCGAGCTCTGGCGCAACCTGTTCAAGAATGTCATCCTTCCATCGGACGTGCTCGCCGAGTCGCTCGAGTCGAAGTCTATATACTGGAACGACGACCTCCACGTCATGGGCACCTTCGTGCTCAAGACCGTGCGCAAGTTCTCGCAGAGCAAGAAAATGGGCGAGGACATCGACCTCCTGCCCCAGTACAAGGACGAGGAAGACCGCCGTTTCGGCCCCGAACTCTTCAGGCGCACCATAGACAACTATGACGCATACAAAGAGCTGATAGACAAGCACGTCAACACGACACGCTGGGATGCCGACCGACTCGCCTTCATGGACATCGTCATCATGGTTACGGCCATAGCCGAAATCACAGGCTATCCCGCCATACCGCTGGCCGTATCGTTCAACGAATACATCGAGATTGCCAACTACTACTCCACCCCCCAGAG
>JAIDJD010000429.1 GCA_029052375.1 Duncaniella sp.
CCGGTAGGGGCGCTATACATAGCGCCCGCCCCATCCAAGGACATCACCGCCCCATAACCGCGGAGCGGTTGAATTTACCAAAGGGGGGTGTTGCAAAACCTCCCTACCCACAGCACACATCTCCCACGTATCAACATGGACTAATCTCAGGGCCTCCGGCCCTGAGGAATGTGCCACAGCTATATGGTGGACGCCGAGGTGGGTAATGTCATGGCTGGCGGTCGCGACAGGTCGCGACCATACTGCAATTTCCAATGGCTCCGCGGTTATGACGGCCCGCTTTTATTATCTTTCCTCTCCGCTGGGCTCTGTATTTTGACGTTTGGCGAGAATTTATTATTTTTGTATTGAATTATGAAATCGATGAAATTTCTTGCCCGGGGCGTCCTGCTCTTGCTGATGCCCCTCTACATACTGACGCTCGCCGGCTGTGGCGGGCGTTCGCAGGCCATGCAGAGCATGGACCTCGCCGAAGAGCTTATGCCCCTCAGGCCCGACTCGAGCCTCGCTGTCCTTGACGCCATCTCTCCTGAGAGCCTGAGAGGCGCGGAGGAGGAGGCCCGGTATGCACTGCTCAAGTCTATAGCCTTTGACAAAAACTATATAGACACCACATCACTTGATGTCATTCAGCCCGCCGTAGACTACTATCTCAAGCATGGCAGCGCTGACGAGAAACTCCGCACCTGCCACTACCAGGGCTTGATATATGTCCACCGGGGAGAGTTGGACATGGCAATGCAGACATTCCTCAAGGGTGAGGCGATAGGCCGAAATGCCACAGACTCCCTCACACTCGCCCTGCTCTATGTCGCTAAAGGCATGGTGAATTACAGATCCTATCAGATTAAGGAATTCGTTAGCAATGATCTTAAGGCATCCAAGATATTGCATCAGATTGACGATACCAATAGAGAATTGCAATGTCTTATTAAGGTACTGAACGGAGCAATAACATTAAAAGACAAGAATTTGGCGGACAGCGTATTGAAGGTAGCTGTCGGATTGCACGAACGGACAGGAGCCCACAAAGAGCTGTTGGAAGAGTACATTTTTGAATATAAGGTTGTACTCTGCGACACGGCCACTGCGCGCAAGGCTCTCGAGTCAGTGACAGATTTCTCAGGACTGCTTAAAGATACGCAACTCGATCTCTGCTACGGTTATATGCGGCTCAACGAGCCTCGGAAGGCCAAGGAAATCCTTGACTGCATTGACCTAACCAGTGAGTCCTCAGACTCACTGAGATATATAAGGCTCAGATACGAGATATTGGAGTCCAATGGCGAGTACAGAGAGGCGCTGGAGGCATACAAGACATATTTCAATCTTACTGACAAGGCAATGGATGAGTTTTGTTCGCGCAAATCCACTGTGGGAGAAGAGCAATATCTGATAGAGATTGGGAATCTTAAGGCACTGCGGCATAGAGAAAAACTGATATGGCTCTCGCTGTCGGCTGTCATACTGCTCCTTCTCGTTTCTGTCATCATATTCTACAAGATGCAGTATGTCAAGGCAGACAGGCGTCGCCTGATGCTCGAAAAGGACAATATGGCACATCAAGTGGCGCATCTCGAGAACGAACAGGCACGCCTGACAGCTCTCCTTGAACAGAAAGACCTCTCACGGCCTCTCGTCGCTATCGTCAAGGAACGGCTGTCGATGCTCAATCATCTCCTGGCCGCGCATATTTCAGGCAATTCCGGCCACGCCAAGCATTATGACAAATGGCTGAAAGAGAACACCAAAAACTCTGCCAAATTCATCAGCTCTGTACGAGAGGCCATCTCTGCAGTCAATCCGCGTTTCCTCCCGTGGCTTGCCGACAAGGGGCTGACAGATACAGAGACAGACTACATCTGCCTCGGTTCGCTCGGACTTAAGAGCAACGAGATAGGCGCCTATCTCAACATCAAGAGCCACTACTATGTGAGCTTTAATATAAGGAAAAAACTCGGGCTCTCCGACACCAACCTCGCCCCGTACATCCGCAAGCTCCTGGACGAGCTGTAACAGAGCCGACTACCTCCCACGCCCATCC
>JAIDJD010000043.1 GCA_029052375.1 Duncaniella sp.
TGACTCGAACTTGCGACCGCCCGCCCCCCAGACGCGTACTCTAACCAACTGAGCTACACCCCGATTGATGGTGTTGTTTGGATTGATGGGGGATGCAATCGCGGGCCTTGGCTCTCAATTGCGGTGCAAAGTTAAGGAGTTTTTTTGAAACAGACAAACTTTTTTGCCAAAAATTTTGCATTATTTTTCGTTGTTGGCCTTATCTCGCTGTCCAGCAGGGCTCAACGCCACGGGCATATCGAGTGGCTTGGTGTCGGGGCCGATATCCGAGAGACCTCCCCGTCTTCTCCCGCGGGCGAGACACGGAGGCTTGTGTATGTCATGGATTTTTTGTAGCTTTGCAGGTTATGAAATTCATTCTCGACTCACAGTACAAGCCCACCGGAGACCAGCCACAGGCCATAGAACAGCTCGTGGCGGGCATCAAGGCGGGCGAGAAGGCGCAGACACTCCTCGGCGTCACCGGCTCGGGCAAGACCTTCACCATGGCCAACGTGATAGCCGGGGTGGAGAAGCCCACGCTGATACTGAGCCACAACAAGACGCTCGCCGCCCAGCTCTACAGCGAGTTCAAGAGCTTCTTCCCGCAGAATTCTGTCCAGTATTTCGTCAGCTACTACGACTACTACCAGCCCGAGGCCTACATACCCTCCTCGGACAAGTATATTGAGAAAGACCTGATGATCAACGACGAGATCGAGCGTCTGCGCCTCTCAACAGTCTCGGCCCTGATGTCGGGGCGCAAGGATGTCGTGGTGGTCTCTTCGGTCTCGTGTCTCTACGGCATGGGCAACCCCGAGGACTTTGACAGCAACGTGCTCACAGTCAGGGTGGGGCAGAAGATAGCCCGCAACCACTTTCTGCGCCAGCTTGTGGCCTCGCTCTACTCGCGCAACGAGACAGAGCTGACGCGCGGCACATTCCGCGTCAAGGGAGACACCGTGGACATACGCCTGGCCTACGAGGAGATAATGGTGCGCCTATCCTTCTGGGGCGACGAGATTGAGTCGATTGAGACCCTCTCGCCCGAGACACAGATGTCGCTGGGCCGTCAGGATGTCTTCAAGATATATCCCGCCACACTCTTTGTCACCTCGCCGGAGCGCATGGGCACGGCCATAGGCCAGATAGAGCTCGACCTCGGGCGCCAGAGCGACGACTTTTTCCGCCAGGGCAAGGAGGTGGAGGCCAAGCGCCTGCTCGAGCGCGTCAGCTATGACGTGGAGATGCTGCGCGAGGTGGGCCACTGTTCAGGCATCGAGAACTATTCGCGCTACTTCGACGGACGCCGCCCGGGTATGCGCCCCTTCTGCCTGCTCGACTACTTCCCCAAGGACTTCCTTACAATAATAGATGAGAGCCACGTCACACTGCCCCAGTGCCGTGCGATGTATGGCGGAGACCTCGCGCGCAAGACCAATCTGGTCACCTACGGGTTCCGCCTCGAGGCCGCCCTCGACAACAGGCCCCTCAAGTTCGACGAGTTCGAGGCCCTGACACCGCAGGTGGTCTACGTCAGCGCAACGCCCGCAGACTACGAGCTGGAGAAGAGCGAGGGAGTCGTCGTGGAGCAGATTATCCGCCCGACGGGCCTCCTCGACCCTGTGATAGACGTGCGCCCCTCCATAGGTCAGATAGACGACCTGCTCGAGGAGATAAACGTCCGCATAGAGAAGAAAGAGCGCGTCCTCGTCACCACACTCACCAAGCGCATGGCCGAGGAGCTCAACGACTACCTGGCCAACCTCGGCATACAGTGTGCCTACATCCACAGCGACGTCAAGACCCTCGACCGCATAGCCATCCTCGACGGGCTGCGCCAGGGCACATTCGACGTGGTGATAGGCGTCAACCTCCTGCGCGAGGGCCTCGACCTGCCAGAGGTGTCGCTCGTGGCCATCCTCGATGCAGACAAGGAGGGATTCCTGCGCAGCCACCGCTCGCTGACGCAGACCGTCGGCCGCGCCGCCCGAAACCTTAACGGCACCGTCATAATGTATGCCGACAAGGTCACCGATTCGATGCGTCAGACCATCGACGAGACCGCGCGCAGGCGCGAGATACAGCTCAGGTACAACGAAGAGCACGGCATCACCCCGCAGGCCATCATCAAGGCCCGCAACGCCATTGTCGGCGTGGACACGGACATCGACATCGACCCCGCCTCCATCCGCCAGGGCAAGAAGGGCAGGGGAGCCGCGGCCCAGCCCTCCGGAGCCAAGGCAGGCCCGAAGCCTGGGCGCAAGGCCCCGGCCTTGCCATACGGCAGGGAGTATGTCCATACGGCCGACATCGCCGCCGACCCCGTGATGCAGTATTTCGGCAAGGAAGACCTCGCCAAGTTCATAGAACGACGCACCGCAGACATGAAGGCCGCGGCCAAGGAGATGAACTTCATCGAGGCCGCTCAGATAAGAGACGAGATACTGGCCATGCAGGACAAGCTAAAAGAGTTGGAAAACAAGTGACACATAACAGCGTATGAACAGTCTTGAATTTCTGCCTACGAGCGTCAAGGAGATGAAAGCCCTGGGGTGGGACAGCGTGGATGTTGTCCTCTTCAGCGGAGACGCTTATGTAGACCATCCCTCGTTTGCCTCGGCCGTGCTTGGCCGTGTGCTCCAGAGCGAAGGCTTCAGAGTGGCCATAGTGCCTCAGCCGGGCTGGCAGGACGACCTCAGGGACTTCCGCAAGTTCGGCGCCCCGAGGCTTTTCTTCGGCGTTTCGGCCGGAGCCATGGACTCGATGGTCAACCACTACACCGCCGCCCGGCGCCTGCGCTCGGACGACGCCTACACCCCGGGTGCCCGACACGGCGCCCGCCCGGACTATCCCACGATAGTCTACTCTAAGATTCTGCGACAGCTCTTCCCCGACACTCCCATACTGGCCGGAGGCATCGAGGCATCGATGCGCCGCCTCTCGCACTACGACTACTGGCAAGACCGCCTGCGCCCCTCTCTGCTGATGGACTGCGAGGCCTCGGCGATACTCTACGGCATGGGCGAGCGCACCATAGTAGAGATAGCCCGCCGCCTCTCGGCCGGAGAGAAGCTCAGCGACATGGCCTCGCTCGAGCAGACCGTATGGCGGAGCAGTGAAGGGCCCGGCGGACTGGCTCAGACCGCACGCGGAGAGATAGCTGAAAACGACACCGACATCATCCTCCATCCCTGGGACCTCTGTCTAAGAGACAAGAAGTCGCAGGCCGAGAACTTCCGCCACATAGAACAGCAGAGCAACGCCCTCCGCGGCAAGACCCTCTGGCAGAGACACGGACAGGTATGGGTGAGGGTCAACCCCATGCTCCCTCCCATGACCACAGAAGAGATAGACGCTTCGTTCGACCTCCCCTACACACGCCTGCCGCACCCGCGCTACAAGGGCAAGCGCATACCCGCCTACGAGATGATACGCCACTCGGTCAACGTCCACCGCGGATGCTTCGGCGGGTGTTCCTTCTGCACCATATCGGCCCACCAGGGAAAGTTCATCTCCTCGCGCAGTCCCCGCTCAGTGCTCCGCGAGGTCGAGGCCGTCACCCGTATGCCCGACTTCAAGGGCTACCTCACGGACATCGGAGGCCCAAGCGCCAATATGTACGCCATGGGCGGCCGGGACAAGGAGCGGTGTGCCAAGTGTCTCCGCCCCTCATGCCTCCACCCCGGTGTATGTCCCAACCTCGACACAGACCATCGCCCCCTGCTCGACCTTTATAATAAGGTAGACGCAGTCCGTGGAGTCAAGAAATCGTTCATAGGATCTGGCGTCAGATACGACCTCTCCATGCACCACACAGGCATACAGGAGATAGACGAGGCCAACCGCCGCTACAACCGCGAGCTCATCACCCGCCACGTCTCCGGACGCCTCAAAGTAGCCCCCGAACACACCTCGCAAGAGGTGCTCTCGCTGATGCGCAAACCCTCCTTTGAGCTTTACCACGAATTCTCGCGCATCTTCGACCGCACCAACCGCGAGGCAGGCCTCAGACAACAGCTGATACCCTACTTCATCTCATCCCATCCCGGATGCCGTGAGACAGACATGGCCGAGCTGGCCGTGGAGACCAAAGACATGAACCTCCACCTCGAGCAGGTCCAGGACTTCACCCCGACGCCCATGACCCTCTCGACAGAGATTTATTACACCGGGCTCCATCCCTACACCCTAAAGCCCGTCTGGACAGCCACCGATCCCGAGGCCAAGAAGGCACAGCGCAAATACTTTTTCTGGTACGACCCAAAGGTGAGACCCGACATCACCCGCTCGCTCACCCGTCTCCACCGCCCCGACCTCCTCAGCCGTCTCTACCCGGGCCTTCCCCCCGGCGCCGCCTTCCGCAGGAAACCCGGCCGCAAATAAAAGCTCAATCCGGCATGACGCGAGACATGATGCCGGCGACTGACGGCAGACGACTTAAGACAGACCGTAAATAAGCGAGGGTGTTGCATTACATCAATGCAACACCCTCGCAGGGTATTATATCTGTGGGGCTGCGTGACCGGTTCAGCGGATTATCTGTTTGTGTCCGCGGGAGATTGCGATGCCTTTATAGCTGTCGTCAACCTTGCGTCCGAGGATGTCGTAGCGGGGTCCTTCGGCCTTGGTGGCGTCGGCGCCGACTGTCTCTATGGCGCTGGACGTGGCGTCGCGCAGCTCAATCTCCTGGCCGGGTGTGGTGGGGATGTCGTAGAGATAGGTGGCGGGGAGGACAGTCTCGGGTATCTTCTTCATGTCGGCCACGATGGGGTCGGGCATTCCGTAGGGGCGTGTCAGGCTGTTGGTGTTGTCGCCCGAGGCCTCTGTGAGCCGGGTGCCGTCGGCCATGCAGAGGGCCTTGGCCGAGCGAATGCGCAGGTTGCCTCCGAGGGTCGAGAGGATGGTGGCCTTGCTCACCTGTCCGTTCTTCCATTCAAGGTTGCGGATCTCAAAGCCGCCACGGGCGCGCAGGCCTTTGACCTGGCCGTCGTTCCATGTCGAAGGGAGGGCGGGGAGCAGGTGGACAAATCCGGCGTGGGACTGGATGAGCATCTCTGCTATGCCGGCACAGCAACCGAAGTTTCCGTCGATCTGGAAGGGTGCGTGGGCGTCGAACATATTGGCGTAGGTGCCTCCGTTGGGGTCAGACATAGTGATGTTGGGCGAGACGAGGCGGAGCTGATTGCGGATGATGGAAAGGGCGTGGTCGCCGTCGAGCATACGGGCCCACTCGCAGACCTTCCAGCCCATAGACCATCCGCGGGCGGCATCGCCGCGTCCGACCAGAGACTTGTGGACACCCTGGAAGAGGACGGGGTTTTCATAGGGCGATACCTGAGAGCCGGGATAGGCGCCCCAGAGGTGGGATAGGTGGCGGTGAGACGAGTTCTCGCGGTCCCAGTCTTCCTGCCATTCTTGCACCTGGCCATACTTGCCTATCTTCCAAGGTGTCAGACGGGCCTTGAGCCTGTCGAGTTCGGCGGCGAAGTCGGCGTCTGTGCCGAGGGCGCGGGCGGCGTCGGCGGTGTTCTTGAGCACGTCATAGACCATCTGGTTGTCCATGGCCACGCCTCCGAAGAGAGCAAAGTTCATGGTCTTGCCCTCTTCGGTGGTGTAGGAGCCGAGGCCTGGATGGTTCTCCGGCGAGTTGGAGGGGCATACCACCATGTAGCCCGTGTTGGGGTCGGCTACGAGGAAGTCCTGGAAGAACTGTGCACAGCCCTTGAGCACAGGATATATTTCGGCCAGATAGGTCTTGTCGCCTGAGAAGAGGTATTTCTCCCAGAGGTGCGAGCAGAACCATGCGTTGCACGTGGGCCATACGCCTACGGCGTTGTTGTCCACGGCTCCGGTAGTGCGCCAGATGTCGGTGTTGTGGTGTAGTGTCCATCCTCGTGCGCCGTACATCTCAGAGGCTGTCCGTGCGCCGGTCTGTGCCACTTCCTTGACCATATCGATAAAGGGTTCGTGACATTCGGAGAGGTTGGCTGTCTCGGCGGCCCAGTAGTTCATCTCGACGTTTATATTGGCAGTGTACTTGGAGTCCCAAGCGGGATACTGGCGAGCGTTGGGGTTCCAGATGCCCTGTAGATTGGCAGGCTGGGTGCCGGGCTGTGACGAGCAGATGAGCAGGTAGCGTCCGAACTGGAAGTAGTTGGCTACGAGTCCGGGATCGTTGGCGTCAGAGTTGAAAGACTTTATGCGCTTCTCTGTGTCGAGGGTCTCGCGTGCGGGGTTCTCGCCGAGGTCGAGACTGACGCGCTCGTACTGGGCCGAATATTTGTCTGTGTGGGCACCGAGAGCGTCCATGTATGCGGGATTCTTGGCCAGGTAGGCGTCGAGGTATCCGCGGGCCTTGGCTTCGGCGTCGCCGCTGATGTCGTCATACCTGACAAAGTTGGTGGCCGAGGAGATGATTATTGTGGCCGAGTTGGCTCCCGAGACCTCGATGGCGGGTGCCTTGCTGTTGCCTGCCACGATACCGTGCTGGACTATGTTGCGTGTGGACGTGGCCATTGTGCCGCCGTCGTTGATCACCTTGACGAAGGTGAAGCAGTTGAGCTTGTTGTCGACATTCTCGCTCTGCGATTTGGCGGGGACGAGCGATGCCTTGATGATCCCCTCGCCGGCTATGGTGTT
>JAIDJD010000430.1 GCA_029052375.1 Duncaniella sp.
TTTCTGCATCTAAGGGACAAGCATCGAAGCGCTTCACGACAAGGACAACGGCTCATGGAGCCTGCTGGATCCCGGGACGCTGAAATACGGCGCCGAGCCTCTGTTCAGCGAGCACATCGGGGTGTTCGAATCGTTCATGGGCAGCACCGAGACATCCACGGCCTTCTTCACCGACCGCCAGTTCAGAGGCGAGGCCTACACACTGCGCCTGCGCTGGGACAACTTCAGCTTCATCGCCATGGGCTCGCAATGGGACCCCTCGCTGGCCGACTGCGGATACAGGATCGCCCTCTACACCATATCCAAGAGCCGGTACGACTGGGCGCTCTACCTGTGGCACCGCGACGAAGGCCCCTACGGCGACATGGCCGACATAGGCTTTGCCGACCCGATGTGGGGATACAGCAACGTCTCTACGGGCGCCGGCGTCGTAGCGGCCCAGAGCATCACAGAAATCGACATCCCCTTCGCCGACTTCGTGCGCGAACAGCTCAAATAAACCCTCTGTCCTTTGCCGTGCTCTGAGGTTTTTTCACTATCTTTGTACCGTACAAACACCTTATAGAATACCGATGAGACTGCACAGGACTATCCTTGGAGCCTTGACAACGGCTCTGATATGCACCGCCGGCCTCTCTGCCGAAGGCCGGGAAAAGTACAATTTCAACCACGGCTGGCTCCTCCACACTGGCGATGTGGCCGGCGGAGAGAAGAAAGCGCTCGCCGACAAGGAGTGGAAACCCGTCACCCTGCCGCGCGCCTTCAACGAGGACGAGGCCTTCAAGGTGCCTATTGCCGAGCTGACAGACACCGTCGTATGGTATCGCAAACACTTCCGCCTCCCCGCCTCGGACAAGGGCAAGAAGGTATTCGTAGAGTTCGAGGGCGTGCGCATGGGCGCTGACTTCTACCTCAACGGCCACCCTCTCGGCCTGCACGAGAACGGCGTCATGGCCGTGGGCTTCGACCTCACCCCCTACATCAACTATGGCGGAGAGAACGTCCTCGCCGTCCGCATAGACAACGCCTGGGACGACCG
>JAIDJD010000431.1 GCA_029052375.1 Duncaniella sp.
TATGTCACTACACCCCAAGGCCGTACGGTCAAGGTTGACCTCATCACTCCCGACATAGTCCGCGTGGTGAATCTCGCTCCGGGCGAGGCCGACCGCGCGCAGGTGATTCCTGCCGTCACTCCGATGGACGCCATAGGGAGCATGGCCGTAGACCGCACCGGCACAGTGACCTCATTCACAACATCCACAGGCCTCAGTGTCCGCGTAGACGCGTCTACCGGCGGCGTGGACATCTCCTCAGGCTCGTCCCGGGCCATCTCAGACTCCGGTGTGCGCACCTCGGCCGACGGCAGGCGCACAATGACCATCTCCACAATGGGCGGAGGCTCGTTCTACGGCGCCGGCGAGAGGGGATACTCTTTCAATCTTGCAGGCGACACCCTCGTGATGTACAACAAGCAGAACTACGGCTATACCGCCGGAGAGCCCCGCATCAGGCAGATGAACATCACCATGCCCCTCTTCCTCTCGTCCAACGGGTATGCAGTGGTCTTCGACGACTATGCCGCGGCAGAGATGGTGATGTCCAACCCGATAGTCTACACCACGGAGTCGCGCACGCCTGTCGCATACTACTTTGTCAACTCCACAGGCTCTCTCGCCTCGCTCACAGGCGAGCTGACACGTCTTACCGGCCGTCAGGAGATGCCCCCGCTGTGGTCGCTCGGCTACATCACCTCCAAGTATGGCTACCGCACACAGGCCGAGACTGTCGGCGTCGTTGACACCCTCCGCCGCCGCGGATATCCCCTTGACGGCATTGTGCTCGACCTCTACTGGTATGGCAAGGAGCAGGACATGGGCCGCCTGGCATGGGACCCCGAGCAGTGGCCCGACCACAGGAAGATGCTCGCCGACCTCAAGGCCGACGGTGTCAACACCGTCATCATCTCCCAGCCATACGTACTCCGCAACGGCAAGGCCGTGGAGAACTACAACCTCCTTACCGACAAGAAATACCTGCTCCGCGACACGCTCGGCGGACAGCAGGACGTGAAGATATGGGTAGGCGAGGGCGGAATGTTCGACGTCTCCAACCCTGACACCCGCAGGTGGCTCTCAGACCGCTACCGCGACCTCACCCTCGAAGGGGTGGGGGGCTGGTGGGGAGACCTCGGCGAGCCGGAGGTGCATCCCGAGAGCGGCCTCCACGCCAACGGCCTCACCGCCCGCGAGTATCACAACCGCTACGGCAACGACTGGAGCCGGATAATATACGACCTCTACAAGGAGCAGTTTCCGGACACCCGCCTCATGACCATGATGCGCGGCGGCACCACGGGCCTCCAGCGCTACAGCGTCTTCCCCTGGAGCACAGATGTCTCCCGCTCGTGGGGAGGCCTTCAGCCACAGGTGACCATAATGCTCAACTCGGGCCTCAGCGGCCTCGGATACATGAGCCACGACGTGGGCGGTTTTGCCATCGACGAGGCCATGCCGTACGACCCCGAGCTGTACGTCAGGTGGCTGCAGCTCGGAGCCTTCTCGCCCGTGCTCCGCACCCACTCTCAGCAGACCGCCGAGCCATACAACTATCCCGCCCAGGAAGAGGAGATAATCCTCCCCCTGATCCGCGAGCGTTACCGCTGGCTCCCCTACAACTATACCCTCGCATGGGAGAACGCCTCCAAGGGCTATCCCCTCGTGCGTCCGCTCAACTTCAACACTCCCGGCTCTGCCCTCTATGACGACATCCCGGACGAGTATCTCTGGGGCAACGACGTGCTCGTGGCTCCCGTGCTGACCAAGGGCGCCGTCTCGCGCCGTGTGGTCTTCCCCGAGGGCGTGTGGACAGACCTGGCCCGCCCCGGGCGTCTCTACAACGGGGGAGACACCATCACGGCAGACGCCCCCCTCGGCGTGCTCCCCCTCTATGTACGCGCCGGCGCCTTCGTCCCGCGGGCCGACTATGCGATGCGTTCTACCCTCGACTACCGCACAGACCGCTATACTGTCGACTTCTATCCCATCTCCGGCGCCTCGGAATACGTGATGTACGAGGACGACCCCGCCTCGACCGTCTCGCTCGAGAGGGGAGAGTTTGCCCTCGTCACCTTCAAGGGCAATGCCGATGAGGACAGTGTCGCCGTACGCGTTGCATCCCGGGGAGCATATCCCGGTC
>JAIDJD010000432.1 GCA_029052375.1 Duncaniella sp.
TATCCATGGGATGAATTGTATGAGATAAACAGAGATAAATCACGCGAAATTAGTGGAAATACTACATTTTTGCTAATTTTTTAACATCCGTTAATACACGATGGCTTTTCTCCTGTATGGTGTCTGAACATTTTGGATGGAGGCTTGTTGAAATTTTATGACAAAAATCTTGGCAAAGTGAATTTCTGTCCGGCATATTCATCTGTTATAGCCGTTTTCATGGCTGTCCTCCTCCGCTGCATGACGGCGGGGGCGGCAGAGCCTGTGGCCCGTGCCGCGGCCGGCTGCTGTCCGCTGAGGGTGGCCGTCAGGAGCAATATGCTCTATGACGCCTCGCTCACCCCCGATCTTGGCATCGAGCTGTCTCTGCGTCCCCGCTGGTCTCTCGGTGTCGAGGGTGTCTATGCGTGGTGGAGCAAGGAGTCGGCCCGCCGGTGCTGGCGCATACGCGGCTTGTGGGTAGAGCCCAGGTTTTGGTTTGGCCGCAGGCCTGAAGAGCGTGTGCTGACCGGACATCATGCCGGTGTCTATGTCTCGTATCACGACTACGACTTTGAGTTTGGCGGCAGGGGCTGGCAGTCGCGCTCAGGCGCCGCAGGCGTCGGCCTCAGCTATGGATATTCTTTCCCGGCGGGCAAGCGTGTCAACATCGATGTAGGTCTGCGGGCCGGCTATTCTACCGGCAGGATAGTCAGGTACAGGCCAGAGTGCGGCGCGTATGTCTGCGACAAGAGATACCGCAATCACTATGTCGGCATCACGGGCCTGGAAGTGACTCTCGTATGGTTTCCGGGACGCGGAGGCTCCAACAGTCCCGACAGAAAAATTTCAGAGACATGGCAATGATATCAAGACTGATACTTGTGTTGACAGGCTCTCTGCTCATGTGGGGATGCTCGCACAAGGATATAGACTGCCCTGGGTCGGCTGTGAGAACGCTGGACATTCTTTACGAATGGGACAACGCGTCCGGAGCCAATCCTGAGGGCATGACGCTGTATTTCTTCTCTACCGGGGCGGGTTCAAGGGTGTGGCGCTTCGATGTGTCCGGGAGCGAGGGGGGCCGCATAGAGCTGCCCTATGGCGGCTACAGGCTGGTGACGTTCAACAACGACCTGCCCGGCGTCAGGATAGAGGGCACCGAATCTTTCAGTTCTATCGATGCCGTCGCGCGCAAGGTATCCGCCTCAGCCTCCGGCGCCATAGGCTCTACAGGTATGCTGTACGGCTCGGTGGTCAAGGATATCTATGTCTCATGCTGCGGTGTCAGATACCTGGATTCTCAGGGCCAGACCAAGGAGTGTGGCCGCGGCCTTATCAGGTGCAGGCCAGACTCGCTTGCCGTCAGGTATACGGCGGTGTTCGAGAATTCAGGCGGTCTCGAGGGGGTGCGCTCGTCCTATGTGCTGCTGCATGGGCCGGGCTTGTCTCTGATATTTTCAGACGGCCATTCAGAAGGGTTCGGCAGTCCGCTCTACATCCCGCTGGTCCTGGCGCGTCAGGCCGGACACATGGAGGGGAGCGCCGCGGCATTCAGTCCCGCGCGCCTGCCCGACGGACTGTCCGGGATGACGTTTGTCTTCACGCGCAACGACGGCAAGTCTTTCTCAAAAGAGATATCGCTGACGCCTGAAAATCTGAACATAATCTCTCCGCACAATGTTGTAATTCATATCGAGGACTTCGATATTCCCGACAGCGGAGACAATCCTCCGGGCGATGTCGGGGGCATCGATGTCGATGTCGAGGGCTGGCAGTCTGTCGAGATTGTCGTCGAGCCGACCATTGCATAAAGACACAAACTACACACAATATTTAATTCTAACTTACTGTTAACGTGATGAACTACAGATTCTTATCCACTGCGCTGTCGGTCGCTCTCCTTGCCGCCGCGGCAGTCTCCTGCTCTGACCGGGAAGAGGATGCCCCGACGCCGGGCTCAGAGAGCGACAACGCCATAAGGTTCGCGGCCAACACCGAGTATTCGCGCGTCAGCGACATCACCACCAACAACCTGACGTCTTTCAATGTCTATGCCTATACGGGCACGGCATCGGCGCCCAATCTGTTTATGGACAATGTCACGGTCTCCAAGTCTGGCTCGTCCGTCTGGACATACTCTCCTGTGCAGTATTGGCCGGCTAAGGAGACAGTCGACTTCTATGCCTTCGCGCCTGCGTCGTGGGTAGGGGCCGACGGACCTCTGATGCCCGTGGCTTATGACGCACTGGCCGGAGTGGAAGATATAGTCTATGACGTCAGCCCCGACCTCTCGGGCAACAACGGACAGCCCAACGCCCAGGTGGTCTTCAACTTCCGCCACGCCCTTTCCAAACTGACCGTCAAGCTCAGCTCGACAGACACAAAGCTGAAGGTCGTGGTCACCAATGTGGCTATGACCCAGGTGATGACCAAGGGCAACTTCCACTTCCCCTCCGCCTCGACGGCCGGCACACCCACCGAGGAGAGCGTAGGCGTCTGGACCGACCAGAACACCCCCAGCACATATATGCTGCTTTGGTCTCAGGCATTGTCGGACCAGCTGACGCTGACCGCTACGCCTACCGTCGTGGCCGCCGCCGGCATGGGCCGCGGAGGCGAGATGTTTGTGATGCCTCAGACGCTCACATACCGCAGCAACGGTTCGGGCCAGGACAACTATATCGGCGTGCAGTGCAGTGTCTACGATGCCGCCAGCGGCGAGAAACTCTGGCCTAACGCCAACACTCCCGCCGAAGACCTCGTGGAGCACAGCACCACGGGCGACGGAATGCTCAGATTCCCGCTCTCGTCGAGCAAGTTCTCGGAATGGCAGCCAGGATGCCACTACATCTACAGCCTCGTCATCAACTCAAACGAGGAGATGGGAGCCATAGAGTTCGGGACACCCTCTGTCGACACGTTCATCGACATCGAGACCAACTATCAGTGACAGCCGTCAGGGCCGTCAGGCCGCATGAGAGGCCCGATTCCGTGCCATACGGAGTCGGGCCCCGTTGTTTTGTCCTGTCGCCGGATAAACTTTTTTTTGCAAGGAATGTTATTAAAGGTAAACACTTACACTCCGCATCACACATTATTGTTAGCTATTATGCCTACAACCTCACGTTTAGTCCTGGCTCTGGCCCTCGGAGGGCTCACTGCTATGGGCCTCTCGGCCCAAAAACCTCTGCGCGATGTGCAGCAGGATTCTCTGCTCCGCAACCATCATATTGTATATGTGGGTCCGGACAACGGCGCCTCTCTCGACGAGGGCGAACAGCGCAAGCTGCTTGAGAATTTCTATCGCGACCAGTTTGAGAACACTCTCCTCCCGGACGCTCCATACTTCCTCTTCATGAGCCGCAGCGGCAATATGGCCATGGGTCTCGGCGGAGAGGTAAAGCTGAGGGCATACTATGATCCCGGCAACTCTATCCCAAGCACAGGTTTTGCTCCGTATGACATCCCCATGGAGCGCAACGAACTCAACCGCAACTGCTTTGCCACGACACCTGCCGGCACGGCCCTGTATTTCCGCCTCATAGGACGCAACCGCACCCTCGGCACCTATCAGATATACATCAAGGCCAAGTTCAACGGAGGGGACGGCAACGACTTCAAGCTCAACAAGGCATACGCAACCGTGGGCGACTGGACTCTCGGATACGCCACAGCCACATTCTCTGACGGCGCGGCCGAGCCCCCCACGGTAGACGACAACGGCTCTACACTGAGCATGAACTATACCACCCTGCTCGTGCGCTATATGCACACCTTCAAGAAGACAGGCATCTCTGTTGCCGGCGCCGTAGAGAGTCCAAAGACCGTCTTCGGGCCATCGTCGTCAGAGGAGGGCAAGGAGGTGGCCGCGGCCCGCTCGACCATCGCTCCAGATATCGTGGCCATGACCCAGTACGAGTGGGCTCCCGGACAGCACGTGCGTCTGTCGGGCATCCTGCGCTGGCTTCCATACCGCGACCTGCTCAACGGCCGCAACCACACCCCGATGGGATATGGCCTCCAGCTCTCGACGGTCTTCTCGCCCATACGCCCCGTCACCGTCTACGGCACACTGAACTGCGGACGCTCTTATGTCAATAACTCGGGAGACTTCCTCCTGGGCAATTATGACCTCGTGGGCAATGCCTCGACTCCCGGTCTGATGTCTACGCTCCCCTCCTGGAGCTACCTCATCGGTGTCACATACAGGTTCTCTCCCCGCCTGTTCTCTACGGTCTCGTTCGGCCAGGCCCGTGTCACGGACAGCAACCTCGTGGACCAGTATAAATATGGCCTCTACGGCGGCGCCAATGTGTTCTACAACTTCACTTCGCGCTTCCAGATAGGCGGCGAGTTTTCTTTCGGCAAGCGTGTCAATTTTGACGGCCAGTCTGCCTATGGCCGCCGCCTCAGCGTCATGGCACAGTTCAATTTCTGACACCCCCGCTTCCACCCCCCCCGCTGTTTACACATCGTTGCACGCCGGAGACAGCGCGGCGCCCGGCGCCCCCACGGCAGGGCGGGTGGCCGGCGCGGCGGGGTGGTGGTGGGGGGGGGGGTGAGGGG
>JAIDJD010000433.1 GCA_029052375.1 Duncaniella sp.
TGGGGCCCATGAGGTCGAGCAGGGTGAGCAGGGTGTTGAGGTTGTTGCGATAATAGAGTATCGGCTGCTGGACGCTCTCGCCCACGGCCTTGGAGGCGGCGAAGTTGATGATGCCCTTGATGTCGGGGTATGTGGCGAAGAGCCTGCGGAGAGTCTCTATGTCGGTGCAGTCGCCCTCGAAGAAGTCGGGACGTATGCCGGTGATGCGCTCGATGCCGTCGACTACGTCGGCCGACGAGTTGGAGAGATTGTCGATGATTACCACAGGGTAGCCGGCCTGCTGCAGCTCTACTGCTGTGTGCGAACCGATATATCCGGTGCCGCCTGTGACAAGAATGCGCTGTTTCATATAACTCTTAATTATATATTAGGTGTAAAGTGTGTCGTGTGGATTGGAGATTCAGTTTGTCCGTGCCTGCTGGTCCTTGCGTATCCCGTCGGGCCTGTATGTCCCGATGTGGCGCCGTTTTTTCTCCTCGAATATCTCGTCTATGGCTATCAGTATGCCGGTCTCCTCGACGTCGCCAAACTCATCGTTGACGGCTGTGCCGAACACCTTCATGGTGGGCGAGAGGTTCATGTAGGAGTTGACCAGCGGCGGGATGTTGAATCCGTGCTCGCGTATGGTCTGGTTGAGCGTCTTGTAGTCTTCCTTGAAGTTGTCTCCGGCAAAGGCTGGGGCTGTTCTCCCCGGCTCGTGGCCTGGCTCGATGGCCTTAATGGGCACCACGAGGCTGTCCTTGTCCGGGAAATACCTGTCCAGGAACTGCAATATCAGGTCGCGGCACCCGCGGTGATAGTCGGGATACATGGTCATCTTGCCGAAGAGATAGCGTATCTGCGGATACTCTACCGTCAGGGCGCCGAGGCCGTCCCAGAGATTGTCCAGGGCAAAGAGCGCCTTGGCCCCTGCCTGGGACGACTGGTACTGCAGCCTGACGAACGAGCGCCCCAGCTCGATGGTGCGTGGCAGGTAGTCTCTCATGAACTCCGGTGCAAACCTGAACATATGGGCCGTGGCTATCCTGGGCGAGCCGTCGGGCATCACCTTGACATCCTCGCCGAGGATGAAGCGGTAGCCTCCGAGTATCATGTCGCCCTCGGGGTCGTAGACTATCAGCTGGCGGCAGGGCGGGTCCATGAGGTCAAACTCGTCTATGTCGGCGGGCTTTCCAGTGCCGCCTCCGGCCGCGCGGAACGACTCCTCTCTCAGACGCCCTATCTCCTGCATTATGGCCGGCGACGTATGGGCGTCCACAACGTAGATGAGGTTGCCGCCCTTGTTGGACTGGCGCAGGAGCCATGCCTTCTCGAGCTCGGCTTTTATGAGAGAGGGGTCAATGGGGTCTATAATGGGTTGCATCATGATGTCTTTCAATAGTTTTTCGGACAGAGCGAGTAGACCGCCGTCCTGAGTTGGTCTGCCTGTGCCAGAGCCTCGCGGCCGCCCCTGAGAGACTCCCAGGGGATGGGCGAGCCTATGGTCACCTCAAAGCGGGCGCCCTCGTTGAGTATCATCTCGCGCGGGAGCCTCACCATCTCGAGGTTGAACTTTAGGCCGAGCTTTTTTCTTAATCGTGCAAATTTATAAAAATTCGGCGAATTCTCACCGATGAAATGCAAAGGAATTATATCGCTTTTTTATAAAATCTCCTTGTTTAATATCATGTTGTGACATCCGAGGTCACGGATGGTGCCGTCGTCGCCCATGCGCGAGCAGAGGCCGGCGGGAAACATCACCATCGGCATATTTCCCTCGAACGCCTTGTCGATGGCCTCGGCGGCCTCGCGGCTCTGCGAGCCGTGCTTGTTGACGCCGAGAAACACAGGCCTGAGGGGCTCGACGTATGTGAGCAGGTCGTTGACTATGAACTTCATCTCGCCGTCGCCGTAGAGGCGCCTGAGCATCGAGCAGAGCACCACGCCGTCCAGGCCCCCGAGAGGGTGGTTGGAGGCAAAGATGACACGGCGGCGCGAAGGGTCGACGGGGACGCCTGAGACTGTGTAGGTGATGGAGAGATTCTCCAGCAGTGAGTCGGCAAAGTCGGCCCCCTCGAGGCCGTCGCCCAGCTCGAGCAGTTCGTTGAGCCTGTCCTGGCATATCTGGTTCTCGACCCACCTGACCAGCGGCCGCGGCATCAGCCTGAATATGCCCGGGATGCGCTGGCGCATGATGGCGGCCACGTCAATCTTCATTGCCATCGGCCTGTCCTCTGAGGGGTTGGGTGTTGCGGTCGTTGGCCTCCACGGCCTCGGCAAAGGCCTGCCAGAGCGGGTCGGCATGGGGCAGGGGGGCTGTGACGTCTATCAGCTTGCCCGAGACCGGGTGGATAAAGCTGATGCGGTGTGCCTGCAGCGAGATAGAGCCGTCGGGGTTGCTGCGCTTGTCTCCGTATTTGAGGTCGCCCTTTATGGGACAGCCTATCGAGGAGAGCTGGACGCGTATCTGATGCTTGCGCCCGGTCTCGAGCTCAACCTCGAGCATATGGTAGCGGTCAGACGAGCCTATCAGCCTGTATGAGAGGATGGCCTCTTTGGCGCCCTCGCGCGGTGTGGCCGAGACATAGCTCTTGTTGTTGCGCTCGGTAGATGTCAGGTAGCCTTTCAGACGGTCTTGCTCCCGTGGCGGGAGGTTGCGGGTGATGGCCAGGTAGCGCTTGGAGACGCTCCCGTTGCGGAACATCTCGTTGAGCCTGGCGAGAGCCTTCGAGGTCTTGGCAAACACCACGAGGCCGCCCACAGGACGGTCGAGGCGGTGGACCACTCCGCAGAATACATTGCCCGGCTTGGCATACTTCTCCTTGAGCCACGCCTTGATGGCTTCGGATAGGGGCTCGTCGCCGGTCTTGTCTCCCTGGACTATCTCGCCCGGAGCCTTGTTGACGATGATGAGGTGATTGTCCTCATACACGATGCTGTCTGAATTCATATAGTTTGTTTCTTGGTGCAAAGTTAGTGAAAAATCCCGTCATGCACCTTATAAAAAGCCATATGAAGGAATAAAGTAAAAAATATCCCGAAAAATTTGGAGAATTGAAAATTTGTTTCTAACTTTGCATCGCAAAAACGGGGACACCCCCCCCGGGATTGAGAATTATGGTTCCTTGGCCGAGTGGTTAGGCACCGGTCTGCAAAACCGTTTACAGCAGTTCGATTCTGCTAGGAACCTCTCCGTTAAATCCGTCTCGTTTAGAGACGGATTTTTTTTATCCCGGGCGCATGGCTCCTCGTCCGGAATGGCTGGCGCCCCCAAAAAGCTGTTTGATTACGGTCATCCTCAGGGACGGGAGCCCCGAGGATGGTTAGT
>JAIDJD010000434.1 GCA_029052375.1 Duncaniella sp.
GCATAGGTGAAGCGGACGCCGTAGTCAGACCCGTCGCCGAGCAGGCGCTTGAATCCGGGCAGGTCCTGAGGCGTGGATATGATGAGTATGTCCCTGATTCCCGCCAGCATCAGCGTCGAGACAGGATAATAAATCATTGGCTTGTCATAGACTGGGAGCATCTGCTTGGACACCCCTTTGGTGATGGGATACAGGCGCGTGCCTGACCCTCCGGCAAGTACGATTCCTTTCATTATCTATATAGTTTGCAATATTGTTCGGATATATGCCTCCAGGTGTAACGTCGGGAGGCAATCTCTTTCATGACCTTTCCGTCGAGGTCACTGCGGTCTATCAGGCTGATGAGCTGGTCTACGTTCTTGAAGTAGTATGCTTGGTTCTCGGTGGTCTCGCGGTTGTAGACAACGTCGCAGGTGACTATGGGCATACCGAAGTGCATGGCCTCGACGAGCGAGGGGTTGGTGCCTCCGGCGCTGTGGCCATGTATGTAGATGCCGGCGTTGGAGCGCAGCGTGTAGAGTATGTCGAGGTCGTATATGGCATCGAGCAGATATATGTTGGGATACCCTTCGTACTTAGCCTTAAGCTGTCTCGAATATTCGCTGTGGTGCCAGTTGCCTACAAAGACAAGCACTCTGCTGGCCTGCGAGAAAGCCTTGAGGATGATGTGGCTGTTGTTCTCCGGCTCGACACGGCAGACCGTGACTGCATACTGACCGGGGACGAGGCTGTATCTTGAGAGTATCTCGCGTGTATGCAACGGCGAGACGTCTCTGCAGACGTGGTCTCCGCCATAGGCTATCAGCTCAGAGGGCTTGCCGTAGGTCTCGGAGATGTAGTCCTGTATGCCTTTGTTGTCGGCAACGATGATGTCGGCATAGCGCACGGCGACAGCCTCGGAGGTTCTCAGCACCCAGCGCGCCAGCCTGCCCCACTTGGCCCTGCGGTGTTCGAGCCCGTCGATGTTGACTATCACACGGGCCTTGCTGAGCCTGCGGAACAACGGCAGGAAGAAACAGCCCGAGACACCGAGCACAAGGACAACGTCAAAGCCGCTGACAGCACGGCACAGCGAGACTATGTCGTATGGTATGGAATGGAACCCGTTGGCGTGAATGTCTACATATCTCAACTCTGCGCCCTTGTGTTCCAACAGCCTCGAAGGCATATCCTTGGAACTGCAGAATACGGTGTAGCGGACATCGGCGGGACAGTTGTCTCCGATGATGTTCTCGACAAGCGATTCAAATCCCCCATAGCTGGCCGGTACCCCCTGTGTGCCTACTATGGCAACTTTTATAAGAGACATATGCAAATCAATTGTTCAGTCTTGGTCAATAATGGTTTTAATCTTATCTACTGTAGTCTTTATGTCGAACCCTCCGGAGAACGCCAGCGCGTTCGCGGCCAGGGTGTGGTATAGATCGTTGTCTGTAAGTATGCGGGTTATGGCGGTGGCTATCTCATCCTCTTTTGAGCAGTCTATCCTGTAGCCGTTGAATCCGTCTGTCACCATCTCGGCGATGCCTCCCACCTCGGGGACTATAACAGGTAGCCCGCAAGACATAGCCTCGAGCGCTGTGAGGCCGAATGTCTCGATGAATAGCCGCGGGTCGGACAGATTCAATACAAGAGATGCGGTATTATATCTGGACGCCACATCGTCTGTGCGCGGAAGAACGACAAGGTTGTCAGGGATGGTAAATCCACCGGAGGCAATCCAGCGGTCGATATTCTCCATATCGTCGTTGATGACAAGCTCGAACCTGAATTCGGGCAGTCTCGATGCGATGGAGATAAACCGGGCTGTGCCCTTGTATTCCTTGAGCGAGGAGAGCATCAGCACCTTCTTGCGCTCGAAGGCACCGGGGATGTCGGGACGCAGACGCGCCACAAAGCTGTCTGAAAGAGAGTTCGGCACCACCTCTACCCCGCTCTTCCGGCTCAGGAACGAGGCCTGATAGGCCGAGACGCAGATGACACTGTCGGCCAACATCTGCATACAACGCGCCAGAAACCTATAGAAAAGGCCCTTGGCAAAGGCGTTTTCGTGGTAATGATAGATGACTTTACGGCCTGTCAGCTTTCCGGCCAACGCAGGCCCAAGAGGCAGGATGGTGTTGATATAGAATGTCGGCTTGCCTGACATGGCGTATCTGAGCGCCATGGCGAATGTCAGTGCCTGGGTCTGGACGGACCTCAACATGGGGACTGCCGGAGTGGCCGAGAATCTGTAGCTGTAGCTC
>JAIDJD010000435.1 GCA_029052375.1 Duncaniella sp.
GATCAAGGCCGCCCAGAAGTTCGACGAGACGCGCGGCTTCAAGTTTATTTCTTATGCCGTGTGGTGGATTCGCCAGAGCATCCTCCAGGCCCTCGCCGAGCAGAGCCGTATCGTGCGTCTCCCGCTCAATCAGGTGGGCTCGCTCAACAAGATCAGCAAGGCGCTGTCGAAGTTCGAGCAGGAGAACGAACGCCGCCCCTCGCCCGAAGAGCTCGCAGAGAAGCTCGAAGTGCCTGTCGACAAGATAGCCGACACACTCAAGGTCTCAGGCCGACATATCTCTGTTGACGCTCCCTTCGTCGAGGGCGAGGACAACAGCCTTCTCGATGTGCTTACCAACGACGACTCTCCCATGGCCGACGCGTCGCTCAACCAGGAATCCCTCTCCAAGGAGGTCGACCGCGCCCTCAAACAGCTCCACGACCGCGAGCGCGAGATACTCAAGATGTTCTTCGGCATCGGATGCCAGGAGATGACGCTTGAGGAGATCGGAGCCCAGTTTGACCTCACACGCGAGCGCGTGCGCCAGATAAAGGAGAAGGCCATCCGCCGGCTCAAGGGCCAGAAGAGCCACCTGCTCAAGGCTTATCTCGCCCAGTGACATAGACATTGATTCTTGCCGCCCTCTGCCAATCCCCGGCGGAGGGCGTGGTCTTTATACGGGGCCTGACTGGCCGTCACGTTCAACATCAGTAAAACATCCAAACCTTAGATTCAAACCATGTCTCCCTTACAGCTTATGTTGCTCTCGCTCACAGTGACCGTGAGCAACCCCGTATCTACGCCGCGCCAGGACGTCCCCGTCGTGGTCGAGCTTCCGGCCAAGGCCCGCGGCGCCGTCAGCGCAACCGTCTCAGGCAAGCCGGGTGTGGCCTGGCAGCTCGACGATATGGACCGCGACGGACTCTCGGACGAGCTCGCAATGCTCGTAGACCTCAAGCCCAACGAGACCGTCACCCTCCGCGTCAATCTCTCGGACAAGGACGCGCCCAACCCCTCTGAGGTGCGCACCGAGGCTTATCTCAAGCTCCACGACAAGAATCAGAAGCATCCGCGCATCCAGGCCATAGCCTATCCCGGAGATGCCGACAACCGCCAGATGTACAACAGCATCTACGGCCACGGTGCCGTCCTCGAAGGCCTCTACAGCGCCATACGCGTCTATCTCGACAACCGCCAGAGCGTCGACCTCTACGCCAAGCACACCCCTCAGCTCGAGCTCGAGACCACGGGCTTCTACACCACCGTAGACCAGATGGAGAAAGGGTATGGCCGCGACATCCTGTGGGCAGGCACCTCGGTGGCCCTCGGCTCGTTCCGCGGATGGACAGACGGCGCCCCCTCGACCATCGACTCCGTGGACACCCGCGGCCAGAGCGTCGTCACCACCGGCCCTGTGCGCTCTGTAATAGAGGTCACAGACCGCGGCTGGGTGATGAAGCCCGGCGCCAAGCCTGTAGACATGACACAGCGCTACACCGTTTGGGGTGGCCGCCGCGACTACGAGGTGGACATCGCCATTACACCCTCAGACCCCTCGCAGGTCTACTGTACCGGCGTGCAGAAGGTGATGGAAGACAACGAGGGCTTCGTCAAGCCCGACGGCCTCGCAGGCTCGTGGGGCTGGAACATCCCCGACAAGGGCAAGAAAGAGCTGACCGACACCCTCGGCCTCGGCATCTACGTGGCCCCCGCCTATCTCCACTCCACACGCGAGGACGACGTCAACTACCTGACCCTGCTCAAGCCCGACAGCAAGGGCCATATACGCTACACCTTCACCTCCACCGCTCTCAGAGACAAGACCACACCGGCCCGCAACGCCAAGGAATGGTTCGGCTACCTTGAGGAGTGGCGCCGCCTCCTTGCCAATCCCGTCAAGGTCTCCGTAAAGAAATAACATACCCCCAACATTATACCTTACTGTCAAAACATGAAACTCTTCAAGACTCTTGCCCTGGCGCTTGCTCTTCCTCTGGCCGCACAGGCCGCCGAGCCCGCCCCGGCAGACACCGTCACCATCTTCATGATCGGAGACTCGACCATGGCCAACAAACCCCTCGACAAGGAAAACCAGGAGCGCGGCTGGGGCCAGATGCTCCCCCTGTATTTCCAGGGAGCTGTCAAGATAGACAACCATGCCGTCAACGGACGCTCGAGCAAGAGCTTCTTCGACGAGGGCCGCTGGGACGCCGTCATGGCCAAGATGAAGCCCGGCGACTACTGCATCATACAGTTCGGACACAACGACGAGAAGCCCAAGGCCGACCGCCACACAGACCCGCGCAGCACCTTCGACTCCATGCTCAAGAAGTATATCGACGACACCCGCTCGAAGGGCGCGACACCCATACTCATGAACTCCATCGTACGCCGCAACGTCCCGCCCCCCGCGGCGCGCGCGGCTGCGGC
>JAIDJD010000436.1 GCA_029052375.1 Duncaniella sp.
ATTGCTGTCCGATAAAAATTTTTAGGGCAAGACAAAATTAGGGTCGATTCCATTTGCAGGAGTCGACCCTTTTCGGACGGCGATTTTACGGCAGTGATGCCGGCAAGACTTCCGACAATGTAGGATGTGTATGGATAGAGGCATGGATGGCCGACGCCGGAAGGCCGGATGTCATGACAAGCGCGGCTTCGGCTATGAGGTCTGAAGCATGAGGGCCCAATATATGACAACCGAGCAGTGTGCCGTCCTCTGCCGAGACTATGGTCTTGACCATGCCGTCCGGCTCGCCCATCGCACGCGCCTTTCCGTTGGCCTGGAATGTCGCACGCCCTATTCTCACTTCCTTGCCGAGAGCGGCACACTGGGCCTCCGTGAGACCTGCCATAGCACACTCAGGCCTTGTGAATACAGCCGAGGGCACAGGGCCCAGGTCTTTCCTGAGGCCGAGGACTATCTCGCCCTGGGCTGTTGCGGCATGGGCAAGCATACAAAGGCCGTTGACATCTCCGATGGCATACACGGAGGTACCGCCTGACTGCATCAGCAGCATATCGCTGTCCACTTTGAGGAAACCGCGTTCGGTCAGCGGAGCCCCGGCCTCTACAAGGCCGTCCGGTATTACAGGCCTTCTGCCTACAGACATCAGCACCATGGCCGGACCGATGCTCTTCTCCTTGCCCTTGACAACGCAACTCACCATGCCGTCCCGGCCGATTTCCTTGACCACGGCATCTGTGACGATATTGATTTTGCGACGTTTCAGGGCCATGCGCAGACGCTTGGCTATCTCGGCATCGAAGGGCGGGAGTATCTCGGGCATTCCCTCCACTACAGTAACATCCACGCCGAAGCTCTTGAGAACAGAGGCGAACTCAAGGCCTATGACTCCGCCCCCTATTACAGTCACAGACGGCGGGAGCGATGTCAGAGCGAGAAATTCATCGCTTGTCAGGGCATACTCGGCTCCAGGGATGTCGAGCCTCGCCGGCTTCGAGCCGGTGGCAACAATTATAGTCGGCGCGGAATAGACTTTATCGCCGACAGAAACCTCGGAGGGAGAGACAAACCTCGCCTCGCCCGTCACAACCTCGACATCCTTCAGCACCTGAGCCACGCCTTCGCGCAACGACGCAACGACGGCATCCTTGCGGGCGGCTACAGCGGCATAGTCCACTGCCGGCATCTGCGCTCCTATGCCGTACTCGGCGGCCGAGGCGACCGTGTCGGCCACCTCGGCCGAACGGCACAATGCTTTGGTGGGGATGCAGCCTCGGTTCAGGCAGGTCCCACCGAGATGTCCACGTTCTATGAGGATTACTTTTTTCCCTGCGGATGCGGCTCGCGCGGCGGTCTCATAACCGCCCGGACCGGCTCCGATGATGATGATGTCAGGCATGGCAGACTGATTTTAAGGTGTGTCCGGCGAGGCCAGGAGGCCGTAGATTGTCACGGCCACCGGCCTCGCCGATGATAGTCGATTTTCAGCAATATTTGAGTTTGGGATTCAGAGCGGCCACAGTGTCGTCAGGTCTTCCTATCGGTGTATTGTGCGGAGCCGTCTTCACGATATCCGGATTTTCTCTGGCCTCCCGGGCTATCGTTCGCATCACGCCGATGAATCCATCGAGGGTCTCGAGGCTTTCTGTCTCGGTAGGCTCTATCATCAGCGATTCGTGGAACAGCAGGGGGAAGTAGATGGTGGGCGCGTGATAGCCGTAGTCGAGCAGGCGCTTGGCCACATCAAGGGTGGTGACTCCGGTCGACTTGTCCTTGAGTCCGTCAAAGACAAACTCGTGCTTGCAAAGGCCCTCAATCGGCAGCAGATAGTCATCCTTGAGAGATTCCTTTATGTAGTTAGCGGCCAGCGTCGCGAGCGGTCCGGCAAGAGCGAGCCCCTCGCGTCCGAGTGTGAGAATATAAGCCAGAGCCTTGAGCTCGACAGTGAAATTGCCGAGGAACGAGGATATGCGGCCGAGCGAGCCGTCGCGGTTTTCTACACGATATTTTGTCTCGCCTCCTTCTTCTACCTTGACTACATGAGGGTTGGGCAGGAACTGCTCCAGTCCGGCACGGACACCGACAGGGCCAGAACCTGGGCCACCTCCTCCGTGAGGTGTCGAGAATGTCTTGTGGAGATTGATGTGCATGACATCGAATCCCATGTCTCCTGGGCGGGCTACTCCAAGCATAGGGTTGAGATTGGCCCCGTCGTAATAGAGCAGCGCGCCGCAATCATGCACCATCTCGGCTATCTCCGGTATAGACCTCTCGAACAGGCCGAGCGTGTTGGGATTGGTGAGCATCACAGCCGCCACAGACCCGTCGAGGAGCGAGCGCAGGGCGTCGACATCCACGGTGCCGTCGGCGAGCGATTTTACCTCCACCACCTTCAGGCCCGCCACCGCCGCAGATGCGGGGTTGGTCCCATGAGCCGAATCGGGCACTATAACCTTGGTCCTGGCCATATCGCCACGGCTCATGTGGTAGGCCCTAATCACCATCAGTCCGGTCAGCTCGCCATGGGCGCCGGCATAGGGATTGAGGGTAAACTCTGCCATGCCTCCGATTTCAGACAATGCTGTCTGCAGGTCGTGATATGCCTTGAGAGCCCCCTGGACAGTATCGGCAGGCTGCATCGGATGAAGCCTGTTGAATGAGGGCATCGAAGCAATCTCCTCGTTGATCTTTGGGTTGTACTTCATTGTACATGAACCGAGGGGATAAAACCCTGTGTCCACGCCGAAGTTGCCCATAGAGAGATTGGTATAGTGGCGCACTACGGTCGGCTCGTCTGCCTCGGGCAATGCGGGCGCCTCACCTCTCATCAGATTGCCGGGAAGCGAGGAGAAAGCGTCGTCAAAACGATTCTTTCCGAGCATTGTGCCTCTGCGGCCTTTCACCGAAAGGTCGTAGATAAGTCTGTCGTAATGTGTCGCGTTCATGATTCCTTTGTATTGATTCCGCTTCCTGAAGCAAGGACGGCTTTGTTGATGACAAGATCGATTTCTGCAAGCGTGCGCCTTTCAGTGACAGCCACAAGCAGCGTCTCGCCGTCGAGACGCACACCGGGCAGGATATTGCCGGAGACACACAGCTCCATGAACCGGTCGAGCGACTCGGCGTCACGGCACTTGAGGGCAAACTCGTTGAGATAAGGGGCACCGGGATATTTCATCTCGAAGAGACCGGTCTCGCACAGGCCCTTTGCAAGAGCGTGTGCGCCGTCACACCCGAGCCTGTTGGCCTCGGCCATGCCCTCCGGCCCCATCAGCGACAGATAGACGGCCGCATAGAGCGACATGAGGCCCTGGTTGGAACAGATGTTAGATGTGGCCTTGTCTCGCCTGATATGCTGTTCGCGGGCCTGAAGAGTGAGTACATATGCCTTGCGTCCGGAGGCGTCTGCGGTCTCGCCGACAATCCTGCCCGGCAGTTTGCGCAGGAGGGCCTGGGTACAGCACATATATCCGAGCCCGGGGCCTCCGAATCCAAGAGGCATACCGAGGCTCTGGGCCTCGCCTGCGGCAATGTCGGCCCCCCACTCTCCCGGCGTGCGTATCACAGCAAGCGACGATGCCGGAGCCGTGAGCACGAGCAGAGCCTTGGACGAATGGACACTGTCTGCGACACCTGTCAGGTCTTCGAGGATGCCATAGAAATTCTGAGATGCTATCACTACTCCGGCCACATCTCCGTCGGCGAGCATGGCTCGCATGGCCTCGAGGTCTGTGACGCCCTCTTTCTCGGGGATGGTGTCAAGCCTGATGCCGTGATACAGCGCGTAGGTGGCCATTACCTCGCGGCTGGCGGGGTTGACCGTGGCGCTGACCAGCACACGGGTGCGCTTGCGGGCATGGGCCACAGACATCATCATTGCCTCGGCGAGGGCCGTAGAGCTGTCGTACATGGAGGCATTCGAGACATCGAGACCTGTGAGGGTACACATCATGGTCTGGAACTCGAATATGTATCTGAGCGTACCCTGGGATATCTCAGGCTGATAAGGCGTATAAGCTGTCAGAAATTCTGAGCGAGAAAGTATATACGACACTGCGGCAGGCGCATAATGGTCGTAAAAACCGGCTCCGGCAAAACACACCATCGGGGTGTTGCGCGAGGCGAGGTTTTCGAAATAAGCCCTCACCTCGTCCTCGCTCATAGAGTCTGGCAGGTCATACTCCCGACCGAGCCTCAGCGAAGCGGGGACGTCGGCATAGAAATCTTCAAGCCTCTCCACGCCGCACCGCTCAAGCATAGCCGCGATGTCGGCGGCGGTATGTGGAAAATAGGGTATCAAAACGGAACTTGAATATAAAGTGTTGCAAATCGGGTTAATGTCTGTCGGCCAAATCCTTATTTCAAGGAGGCGAGATAAGCCTCTTCATCCATGAGGCCTTCAAGCTCTGAGGGATCGGAGAGCTCCACCTGGATGATCCAGTTGCCGACCGGGTCCTCGTTGAGAAGGCGGGGATTGTCGACAAGTGCCTCGTTGACCTCGGTCACCACGCCGCTGACGGGCGAATAGAGGTCGCTGGCGGCCTTGACGCTCTCGACAGCGCCAAACTCTTCGCCTGCGGCCACGTCGTCGCCCTGCTCGGGCATATCTACATAGACGATGTTGCCGAGAGCCTTCTGTGCATAGTCGGTGATGCCGATAAATCCTTTGGTTCCGTCTGTGCGGATATATTCGTGCGAGGGTAAGTAGTAGGTTTTCATATTGATGAACGATTTTGATGTTATGCTTTGTATGATTTCTTGTAGAATTTCTTAGCTGTCACTGTCGCCGGGAAGCACTTGCGCCTGATCTTGACCTGCACCTCGGTGCCCTTGGCGGCAAACGGTGACTCGATCAGCGCGGCGGCGATGCTCTTGTCCACAGAGATGCCCCTGTAGCCGGTAGTGATATGCCCTATCAGATTGCCCTCTGCGTCGAGCACCTCATATCCGTGTCGCGCTATGGCGCGGTCGCCTATCTCGAGGCCCACAAGCTTGCGAGGCACACCATCTTCCTTCATCTTCTCGAGCGCCTTGCGCCCGATGAAGCCGCCCTCCTTGTCAAACTTGACAAAGATGCCAAGACCTGCCTCGAGGGGAGTGATGTCGTCTGAAAGTTCGTCGCCATAAAGCGGCAGGCCGACCTCGAACCTGAGGGTATCGCGGCATCCGAGACCGCAAGGCTCAGCTTTGCCGGAGGCTATCAGCTTGTCCCACAGAGCGCATATAAGAGCGGGCGACCCATAGAGTTCAAAGCCGTCCTCGCCGGTATAGCCTGTGCGGCTCACTATGAGCCTCTCGCCGTATGTGTCGGTCTCTTCGAAAGTATAGAAGGCCATATCCGGATAGCTCAGGCCGAGCACCTCTGCCATCACAGCCTCGGCCCCAGGACCCTGGACGGCTATCTGGGCAAAGCTGTCGCTCACATCCACGACCTCAACGGCAAAACCGGCGGCATTGGCCTTGATCCAGGCCACATCCTTGGCGATGTTGGCGGCATTGATGACAAGAAGATACTCGTTGCGCGAGTATTTGTAGACGAGGAGGTCGTCCACGACTCCGCCGTGGGGATGGCACATCATACCGTAAGCAATCTTGCCTTCGGGGATGGACGAGACATCGTTGGTGAAGATACGGTTGACAAACATCTCTGCCTCGGCGCCGCGGACAGTGACCTCGCCCATATGCGAGACATCAAAGACACCGCAGGCATTGCGCACAGCGTTGTGTTCCTCTACTATACCCTTGTACTGTATGGGCATATCATAGCCGGCAAAGGGGCTCATCTGCGCCCCGAGCGCCACGTGGCGTGAGTGGAGTGGAGTTTCTTTTATATTCTCCATGGCTTATGTTTTTAGGTGTAGGTACGTGTTTATATCAATAGTTCGGCGAACGTCTCGGGGCGCAGGCCCGGTATGAGAGACTCCAGGTCTATCAGTCTCAGGGCCTCTTCTATCCGGTCCCTGTCAAGGGCGAGACCCAGGAGCGAACGGCATACAGCCTCGGATGCGTCTGCCGTCTCAAGATAGTCTCCGCGCAGCGAGACATCGCTGATAACGCCGCCTTCGAGACGGACAAAGACCGATATCTCTCCCACCCCGTCTATGCGCCGCGAGGCCGCAAGCGAGCCGGGGGGATTTTTGCCTGAAAGCCATTCAGGGCGATAGTAATCCTGTTCGATTCTTTCAATTTCTGCAATATCGCTCTCAGACAATGTCAGCACTGGGCCATCCGGGATAGTCTCTGCGAGATGACGTCTGAAATCCTCGAGGCTAAGCTCGGGAAGATGTTCGCGCACAGTGGTCACCCTCGACCTCACAGACTCTACTCCGTGGCTCCTGAGCTTGGAGACCGACGGCGTGAGCACGCTGGCCATCATCTTGGGATCACAGTCGTAGAGCATCGTGCCGTGGACTATGCTCCTGCCGCCGGACAGATGGCAGTAAGAGTTTCCGGAGACTTTCCTGTCTCCTATCAGTATATCGTTGCGTGAATTGTCGTTTGCGTCAAGCCCCAGCCTTCTGAGAGAGGCGGCCACGGCCGAAGTGTAATGCGAGAATGTAGTCTCGACAGAAGAGCCTGATGTGGTGACAAACGAGAGCATCAGATTGTTGTGGTCTGCATACACAGCTCCTCCTCCGCTCTTGCGCCTGAAGACCCTCACACCGTTGTCTCGGCAGAACGGTATGTTGACCTCCTTGTCGACGAGCTGGTTGCGCCCGATGATAACGCTCGGAGCCACCTGCCATATGAAAAAAAACTCTCGTTCGGGCCAACGCGCGGCAAGCCATTCCTCCTCAGCCAGATAGAAAGCCAAGGGACGCTCGATGGTGTCAGGTAGAAGCACAAGTTCCATACAGGCTATTTTTTATCGGCAAATATAATGAAATTTATCATACGTGCAAAATAAATTTCAGACCTATTTTTCTGCCTGCGCCGACAGCCCTCTGCTTCCGCGTGTTAGCTTCCAATACTATTTCCGCGACAGCCGGCCTATAGCCTCAAGAGTCTTGCGGCGGGCGCTGAGCAGACCCGGCGACAATGTCTGGAGGCCGAGCATATCGAGACGCTCCTTGAGTTCGGCCGTCAGTTCCGGATAGTGCCTGCACATCCTGAAGGCAAGGTATATGCCTGAGGCTCTTATCGCATAAGGCTCGCACTCTGAGTTTATCCTGGCAAGGCAATAGTCGAGGAGGTCTGTCGGGATGTCGTCCGGACCGAAATCCTGTTCTCTCAACAATTTCAGCAACAACCTCTTCCCGGCCACATCTGTCTCGGCCAGAAGCATTCCGGCAAGCTCGTGCCGGCGGGAGTGCAGCCAGTCTGCACAGGCTTCAGACATATGCGTCAGTGCCCACATGGCATTGACTCTTGTCTGCCTGTCGGCGCTCTTGGCCAGCTCCATAAGCCTGTGGCGGTTTTCCTCAGACTCCGAAGCCCACGTCACAATCCTCCTGATATCCGGCAGATTTATCTTGCCTGACATTAAGCTCTCCATATCCAACCCTACAACACCTCGATTTCGGGATTAATCGATACGAGCTGAGCTATGAATTTGTCGCGGTCCTTGGGAGATATTTCTATCGGCCCACGGGACTTGAGCGAGTTAGGATAGACAAGAGTGATAGACACCCGGATACGAGACATCCCGGCCGTCGCCAGATAGCCGGTCGTTTTCCTTATGCTTTTGATGTCGGAAACAGGCACCCTGACGGAACTGAAAAATTGGTATATCACAAGGGTGTCTCCTTCTATTACATAACGGAATCCGAATATCAGGCCAAAATAGAGCATTGTTATCCCTCCGCAACAAAATGTGACATACGCCCAGGACATTCCGATCGACGTGTACCATATCAGCACGAGGCTAATGGCCAAAACAGCACCAAGCCACAAGTCGACCTTAGAACGATAGACAGTCTTTTCCATCATCTATATTTATTATAACTTAACTCAAGTCTGACAACAGTCATATATTTTTATCCCAGGCAAATATGTATTCGATTTCCTTGCTGCCGGATATCTCAGTACATCCTTCAACCCAAGAGTCGCTTGAAGAATACGCGACGTCGTATGTGTACTTCGTGTCTACTTGCTCGCCTAACTGATAAGTGGATTTGACTTCACTCACAAGGCCGAGCGACTGATGTCCAAAAACGCCCTGATATTGAAGCGCAGTATAGTAATTTCGCAACACGGAACCCTCAACTACAGGCGCATATTTTGCGCCAGGTCCTTTGAGATAAGAATATCTCTTTGTGACAAACGGACGGGATGGGTTGCTGTAACTTACAAAGGACTGCAAATTTCCCTCGTCCCAATCCAGCTCGGCTACCCACTCCAGGCCATCCGGCTCCTCCCATCCCGAGCCGTCTGTCCGTTTTTCCACAACATTTATCTTCTCGAGATGACGCGTCGAACTATAATGGAAGTCTGCCGTGTAATTCTTCATCATGATCAGAAGCTCGCCGTTGTCCTTGTAAATAGCTACGGTTCCTTCGGCCCTCACTGCTATGCCATCCTGATTGAGATAGAGTGTCTCACGGAAGACACGACATTCAGCACCATTATTCTCATCAGATTTTATGAATATCGCATTTCCGCCATCTTCATACTCATAAGTCGATTTTATCGCAGTAGCCCAGTCGGTGCCTGAACCGTAATTATACTCCCAGGACGATACCCTGCCGCCGCTGTTGTATTCAAACAACTCCACGCTGTCTTCTGAGTATATCCACGACAAGCGGTATTGCAGAGTGTTCATAGGTTCTTCTTTCTTATCGCACGACACTGCCGTCATGAGGATTAAGGCAATCGCCAATATGGCCCGGTATTTTTTCATAAATAGACTTTTTATGATTTGATAACGGTCTCCGGTCTCACCTTATTGCCGGACAATTTGTATTTCCGTGAATTATTGGATACCTTTGCGATAGACAGACAAAACATTCAGGCAAATGAACAGAACGACACTCCTTGCGGCTCTCCCTCTCCTCCTCTGCCTGGCCTGCGGCGGAGAAAAGCCGCGCCAGCCGGAGAGACTGCCCGACGAAGAAGTCCCCGCCTATCGCGAGGCTTGCTTCATAATGTCCGGGCATATCGCGTTGAAAGATTCGGCATACCGTATAACCATCTCAAAAGACTCGGCCGCCAGGCTCGGGGTCTCCGGAAAGCATTACGACCGAATGAGACAGGACATTGAATACACCAACTATCTGATCCGAGAAGAATACAACAAAAAAGGCATTCCCATCGAGCTGACCGAATACAATACCGGCCAGCAGTGATTTATTATTCTGTTTTTCATCTCCGGCTCTTGGTTATTACGAGGATTCTCACGATATTTGCGGACAGGTTGTCATCAGCCCTGAACTACCGTGAAAACAATGAAGTGAACCTACCGAACCCATGAATATACCAAGACCTTTTGCCGCCGTGGCGGCGCTCTTAGTGTTCGTATGTGCCGGATCCGTGGCCGCGCCCACCAAAGAATCACAGAAAGTCCGCGAGACAATAAGCCTCGTCAACAGACACTGGCAGACGGCCAACCCACCGCAGGCCACTCCATTCTGGCACGTGGCCGCATACCATACAGGCAACATGGAAGCCTACAGCCTCACAGGCGACGAGGATTATCTACGCTATTCCGAAGACTGGGCCGAACACAACGAGTGGAAGGGAGCCAGAGGCACAGACCGTTCCAAATGGCGCTACAATTATGGCGAGACGCAAGACCATGTGCTCTTCGGCGACTGGCAGATATGTTTTCAGACCTACGCCGACCTGTACAACCTGCTCCCGGAAGACCGCAGGATAAGGCGCGCCCGCGAGGTGATGGAATATCAGATGTCCACCACTGCCAACGACTACTGGTGGTGGGCCGACGGCCTGTACATGGTGATGCCCGTGATGGTGAAGATGCACCGCATTACCGGCAACAGGCTCTACCTCGACAAACTGTATTCCTACTATCAGTATGCCGACAGCATAATGTTCGACCCTGAGGAGAATCTCTATTACCGCGATGCGAAATACACATATCCCAAACACAAGAGCTCCAATGGCAAGAAGGACTTCTGGGCCCGCGGCGATGGATGGGTGTTCGCAGGTCTCGCCAGGATTCTCAAGGATTTGCCAGCCGACTATGAACACCGCGTTTTTTTTGAAAACCGCTTCCGCGACATGGCCGGCGCTGTTGCCTCTTCCCAGCAGAAGGGCGGATGGTGGAGCCGTTCGATGCTCGACGAGGCCCATGCGCCCGGATGCGAGACAAGCGGCACGGCGTTCTTCACCTACGGCCTTTTCTGGGGCATAAACAACGGGCTTCTCCCGTCAGACAAATATCTCGGCCATGCTCTCAGAGGCTGGGAATTTCTCAGCAAGACAGCTCTGCAGAAAGACGGCAGGATAGGATATGTCCAGCCCATCGGCGAGAAGGCCATACCAGGCCAGGTGGTAGACAGGAATTCAACCGCCGACTTCGGCGTCGGTGCCTTTCTGCTTGCCGCCTGCGAGTATGTCCGCTATCTCGAGAGGGAGAGCGGCGACGACCGCGGCTACTGGTCTGACCTTGCCTACCGCATAGCCCGCCCGGTGCTCGCCAATATGGCCGAGGGAAAACTCAAGGACAATATGATGGTGGAGGTGAGCCCCACCTGGGACGGCCGCAAGAAAGACGTCACCTATATGGAGACCTTCGGACGCCTGATGGCAGGGATAGCCCCCTGGCTCTCGCTGCCGGACGACGACACGGAGGAGGGCTGGAAACGCGCCGAACTGCGCGCCCTCGCCCTCAGAAGCTATGCAAACGCCGTAGACCCCGAGAGCCCCGACTACCTGCTATGGAAAGGCGAAGGCCAGGCTCTCGTAGACGCCGCCTATCTGGCCGAGAGCTTCATCAGAGGCTGGGATGCCCTGTGGATGCCTCTCGACGTCCAGACCAAACAACGCTACATCAAGGAATTCACAGGACTGAGACGCGTAGATCCGCCATATACCAACTGGCTTCTCTTCTCCTCAACCATAGAAAGTTTCCTCGCCAAGGCCGGAGCGGAATATGACGAATACCGCATCAATTCGGCAATCCGCAAGACGGAGGAGTGGTATACCGGCGACGGCTGGTATGCCGACGGCCCGTCGTTCGCTTTCGACTATTACAGCAGCTACGTGTTCCACCCCATGTATCTCGAGACTCTCGCCTCCATGAAAGACGCCCGGGCAAGGACACGCATCCACTATCCCCGCTACTACGACCGTGCCCTGAAACGCGCACAGAAATACAGCATCGTGCTCGAGCGACTTGTCTCGCCCGAAGGCACTTTCCCCGTGTTCGGACGCTCCATCCCCTACCGCATGGCCGCCCTGCAGCCTCTCGCGCTGATGGCCTGGTATGAAAAACTCCCGGCAGGTCTGTCAAACGGACAGGTGAGAAATGCCCTCACCTCTGTGATGCACTCGATGTTTGACGGCAGGGAGAATTTCAACGAGGGCGGATTTCTCACCATCGGCTTTGCGGGCCGCCAGCCCAACATCGCAGACTGGTATACCAACAACGGCAGTCTGTACATGACTTCGCTTGCTTTCCTTCCGCTCGGCCTGCCCGCCACACATCCTTTCTGGACAGACGCACCTCTGCCTACCACCAACCAGAAGGCATGGTCGGGCAAGCCCTTCCCCAAGGACCACCGCTGGGAAGACTCAGGCCACATCAAAGACCTATTCTGAAACAGGCCATGAAACACTCTGCAATACTCGCCCTCCTTCTGCTCGCCTCGGCTCAGGCTCAGGCTGAGGAATACTCTGTCACAGGCCCCGACGGCAGGCTCAAACTGACGGTCGGCGCCGATCCGGACAGCGGCAAGCCGTGGTATGCCATCGAGTACGAGGGCGCCGAAATGCTCGACAGGTCGCCGCTCGGCTTCAAGGCCGACATAGGCGACTTCTCGCGGGATATGACGCTGACAGGAGGCGAGACAGCCTCCAGAAGAAAAGTCTACCGCTGCGACAACATCAAGAAATCGGGCATCGACCGTCTCTACAAC
>JAIDJD010000437.1 GCA_029052375.1 Duncaniella sp.
ACCTCCGCCCCCCATGTCTAATTGGTCTTCGTAGACTCGCCCGGTCTCTTCATCCACCCCTAGTCTATACGCTCGCTCTGGGACACCATAGAACAGTCGCGCCCCGACTGCACCTTCATCTACGTCACACACGACCTCCAGTTTGCCTCATCGCGCTCGGGCGGACAGACTCTGTGGGTCAAAGGGTTCGACCCCGTCAGGATGGCATGGGACTACGACTTCCTCGCCGAGAGCGACGGCCTGACAGACGAGGTGATGATGGCCATACTCGGGATGCGCAAGCCGGTGCTCTTCATCGAGGGCGACGGCATCAACTCCATAGACGCCAAGCTCTATCCGCTGATATTCAAAGAATACACCGTCAAGAGCCTCGGCGGATGCGACCGCGTCATAGAGTCTACGCGCACCTTCAACTCCCTGCGCTCCTTCCACAACCTCGAGGCCTTCGGCATCGTCGACCGCGACCGGCGCGACGACGGCGAGGTCTCCTACCTGCGGCGCAAGCAGGTGCTCGTGCCCGAGGTGGCCGAGATAGAGAACATCTTCATGCTCGAAGAGGTGGTCAAGGCCATGGCACGCGTGGGCAAGCGCCGTCCCGAACAGGCGGCGCTCAAGGTGAGCAACGCCATATTCAGGCTCTTCGAGCAAGACCTGCGCCAGCAGGCGCTGCAGCACACGCGCCACCGCGTGAAGAAAGCAGTCGAACACCGCATAGACGGACGCTTTGTCAACATCGGCCAGTTCGAGAACCACATCAGCGACCTGGCACGCGAGATAGACCCGCGGGGCATCTACGACGCTCTCTGCAAGGAGTTCAACGCCATGCTCCGCGCGCGCGACTACAACGGCATCCTCAAGGTCTACAACCGCAAGACCATGATATCAGAGAGCCACGTGGCCCGCCTCTGCGGCCTGCGCCACGACTCGAAAGACGCCTATATCGGCGCCGTGATAGACACCCTCCGCCGCGACCTCCCCGAAGCCGACACAATCCGCCACGCCGTCAAGGCCGTCTTCGGCATCGAAAGCTGACCCCCCGGCAGTCTCCAGGCATTAACACTAAAGATGTAAGGGCCTTTGAACTGAGAGCGGCGTGAGTTTGTTGTAAGGGTATAATAAAAAGGATGTTACCCGTTATGAATCCGACAATTTACTCACGTTTCAGAGAGATAGCACTCTCTGCCCCCGACCACCCCGCCCTGATAGATGAGAGCTCGTGTGTGACATACGGAGGTCTCGACCAGGTGGCCGACACTCTTATCT
>JAIDJD010000438.1 GCA_029052375.1 Duncaniella sp.
ATTTTATTTTGTACCTTTGCACTCTGGAAATCGTGCCTCTTGTCGCGCTGTACCGTCTGGCGGTCTGGTTTGACTCGCTATCCTTCGGTTTCGGTGGCTTCTGAGGGGCGCTAATTGTCTAACGAACCTACATCTTCGAACTATCGTGAACGTGAAGAAAATACTTGTGTCCCAGCCCGCTCCCGAAACCGGAAAGTCACCCTATTATGACATCGCAGAGAAACATGGCGTCGAGCTGGTGCTGCGTCCATTCATCAAGGTAGAGGGTCTATCGGCCAAGGAGTTCCGCCAGCAGAAGATCAATCTCTCCTCGTTTACCGGAATTATATTCACAGCACGCACCGCCGTCGACCACTTCTTCCGTCTCTGCGAGGAGATGAGGGTGTCCATACCCGATACGATGAAGTATTTCTGCACCTCCGAGGCCATCGCCCGCTATCTGCAGAAGTATATCGTGTATCGCAAGCGCAAGATTTTCCATGGCGACACCGGCAAGCTCGACTCGCTGCTCCCCGCGCTCATCAAGCACAAGAAGGAGAATATGCTCTACGTGGTCTCTGACGTCCACAAGGACGACTCTGTGATCCTCGACAAGAACGGCATCTCCTATACCAAGGGCATTATGTACCGCACCGTCTCGAACGACTTCGGCCCGGACGAGCCCTTCGACTACGATATGCTGGTGTTCTTCAGCCCCTCCGGCATCAGCTCTCTGCTCAAGAACTTCCCCGAGTTCAAGCAGGGCGACATCAAGATAGCCTGCTTCGGTCCCTCGACCTGCCAGGCCGCCCGCGACGCTGGCCTCACCCTCGACATCGAAGCTCCCACACCCGAGAATCCCTCGATGACGGGCGCGCTCGACGCATATCTTGCCGCTCACAAGTAAGCAAGCCCCCCGACAGAAGTGAAGAAGGGTCTGCGCCTCTACAAGGATGAGAAGCTGTGCAACGAGGTGGCCATCGGCGCCCTCTTTGACCGCGGCTCGGCAGGTGTCGGCTCCAAGCTCGCCTATCCGCTCAGGATGGTGTGGAGAGTGGCGCCCGACGATGAGCCGCGTCGCGGTTCATGCGCGAGGTTTCTTGTCTCTGTCCCCAAGAAGAGACTGCGCCATGCCGTAGACCGTGTGACGGTTAGGCGGCGTGTGCGCGAGCAGTATCGCCTCAACCGCCACCTCATACCCGAGGGAGTGCCTTTCGAGATTGCCTTCATCTATGTGGCAGACGAGGTGCTCCCCACAGCCCGCATCCTCCCCGCCATGCAGAGACTGCTGGCAAAGTTGAGAGTTGAAGGTTGAGAGTTGAAAGTTGAAAGGAAGACAAACGACTTAATTCTCCATTCTAAATTCCCTATTCCCTTGCGTCGTCTCCTCATCCTCCCCATACGCTTCTACCAGCTGGCTGTCTCGCCTCTGTTCCCGCCGTCGTGCCGGTTCACGCCCACGTGCAGCCAGTATGCCATCGAGGCCATCACGCGCCACGGGGCCGTCAAGGGGCTGTGGCTGGCCGTCAAGAGGATTTGCCGCTGCCACCCCTGGGGAGGCTCGGGCTACGACCCTGTGCCATGACCCTTTTCGACACCCATACTCATGCGGCGCGGCCGTGCGCGGCCGTGTGCATAGATCCTGTAAGTCTCCCCGCCGGATTTGAGCCCGCGGAGGGACTTCTCTATTCTGTGGCCATACATCCCTGGAACGCCCACCTGGCCGATGCCGCGAGCCTGGAGATGCTCTCCGCTCTCGCCGCCCATCCTGCCGTGCTGGCCATCGGAGAGACCGGGCTTGACGCCAATGCCGAGGCTCCGCGCCATGTGCAGGCCGAGCTTCTGAGGCGCCACATCCGCCTCAGCGAGCAGACGGCAAAGCCCCTTGTGCTGCATATGGTAAGGGGGTGGGACGAGCTGTCGAGGCTGCGCAGGGAGATGCGTCCCTCCCAGCCGTGGATAGTGCATGGGTTCAGAGGCAAGCCCGAGCTTGCCAGGCGCCTCGTGGCCGAAGGTCTCTATCTCAGCTATGGCGAGCGGTTCAACCCCGCCTCCGTCGCCGCCACACCGCCCGGGAGGCTGCTTGTCGAGACCGATGAGTCTGAGCTGTCACTCGCCGAGATTGTCTCGCGTCTTGGCGTCGTCCCCCGCGTCTCCCTCGCCGGGCTCTGCGGCCGCGGCGTTGCGCCTCAGTCCGGCGAGCTTGGTGCGCTTGACTGCCGAGCCTCTGAAGAGGGTTGAGAACTCCTCCTGTGTCATTTCCGCTATCTTGCCGAGTGTCAGACCCAGCACTCCGGGGCGCGGCCAGAACGCCTCTGTGCGCGTCGTGGGGGCATACCGGTTGTGAGGGCACACCTCCTGGCATATGTCGCATCCGTAGACGCGTCCGCCCGTCAGCCGCGGCATCTCTGAGCCTCTGTATTCGATGGTCAGATAGGAGCGGCAGCGCCTGGCGTCTATCCCTCCGCGGCCGTCGAGGGCCTGGCCGGGGCAGGCTCTGACACATCTGCCGCAGCCGAGACAGCTCCGGGGTTCGGCAGGGGTAGGGGAGAACTCGTGGCCGGTGAGGATAAAGCCGAGCACACACCACGACCCCGCGCCGGGGACTATGAGCAGTCCGTTTTTCCCTATATATCCCACGCCTGCGCGCTCGGCCCACAGACGCTCGCGCAGGGGCGCTGTGTCTACGCATACTCTGCACTCTGCTCCGGTCTTCTCTGTGATGGCCTCGGCCGCCTCTGAGAGCCTGCGGCGAATCTCGTCGTGGTAGTCTGTCCCGAGCGCATAGCGCGCCCATCTGAGGCCTCCCTCGCCCCTGTTCTCGGGATTATAATAGCTGAAGGCCGCGCAGATTATGCTCCGCGCCCCCTCGAGCAGCAGTCCGGGACGGCGTCTGATTTCGGGCCACGACTCGAGATACTTCATCTCGCCATGCCTGCCCGAGGCTACCCACTCCTCGTACAGGCGCGCATCCTCCTCGGCGACATCCGTGCATGGCGCCACGCCCCACGCATCGGCCCCCGCCCGCTCAAGCAGGCCCTGCAGCTCAACATTCTCCATAGCTCAGAGGGGTTTGTGCTCTTTGAGGAAGCGTCTGAGCAAGAACGCGAGGAAATAGGGGAAGGTATAGAACTTGCCGTTGAAGCCTATGTTCTTGAAGGCAAACTTTATGCCGTATCTGATATCTTCTTCCTGTCCGGAGGTGAGCTTTGTCAGAGACTTGGTGGCGTTGTCCGAGGCTTTGACCTCGACGGGAATCAGATAGTGTGTATCGCGGACAAAGAAGTCCATCTCGATTGTGGATTTCTCGTTGCGGTAATAATAGAGCTGATATCCGTCCTTGCGCAGTATGTCGGCAATGACATTCTCAAACAGCGCTCCCTTGTAGGTGCCGAAGTTGCGGTTGTCTCTGAGGTCTGCCTGAGCTTCATCGTCGAGCGAGGCGACAAAGAGCCCTGTGTCCTGGTAATACAGTTTGTAGAGGTCGGGGTTGTAATTGCCTTTCAGCGGCAGGCCGAGGTGTTCCAGGCAGTAGCAGGCGTTGACAATGCCCGCGGCGGTGAGCCAGTCTATCACGCCCACATAGTCGCGATTGCGGGCGTTGCGGCCAATCTTGGTTATCTGGAATCGTTTGTTCTCGCGTGCGAGGAATGTCGAGATATGGTTGTACACAGCCAGTATCTTGGCCTTGTCGAGCCCGGAAGCATATTTGGTGATGTCTTCCCGGTAGTCGAGCAGGAGCTGTTTCTGCATGGGCAGTATGCCGCTGAAATTGTTCTGCGATACAAATCTGTCTACCACTGCAGGCATTCCTCCAACTACCATATAATCCTTGAATGTCTCGGAAAGGACGTCAAACTCTATTTTGCCGAGAGGCTCGAGGCGGAGCATTTTGCCAAGGAGGTCTTCAATGGTCTTTTCGCTGAAGCCCCGGGCCCAGAGAAATTCCTCAAAGTCGAGCGAGAACATCTCGACATCCTCCTTGTAGCCAACCGAGTTGGATTCAATCTCCTGATAGTTGATGCCCATCAGCGAACCGGAACATATTACGTCATATCTGCCGTCAACCTTGAAAGCTTTCAGCGATGTTGCGGCAGGGGGGCAGGCCTGAAGCTCATCAAAGAATACAAGTGTCTTTCCGGGTTCAATCTTGACGGTGGGGTTGAGGTATGTAATGTTTTTGACCACGGACTCCACGTCGTAGCCGTCTGCAAATATGTCGCGGTATCGGCTTTCGAGGATAAAGTTGATATATACGATATGCTCGTAGTTGGCCTTGGCAAACTCCATTACGGAGAATGTCTTGCCTATCTGACGTGCGCCTTTTATCACAAGGGGGTTGCGGTCGGGCCTCGCTTTCCAATCGGCGAGAAACCTGTCTATTTTGCGCTTGAGTACGGGCGTAGATGTAATGCTCTGATTCATAGTGCAAATATAGCCTGATTTCACGTAATCGGCAAGATTTTGGGGCGAAATTTCACGTAATCGGCAAAAGTTTGAGCCCAAATTTCACGTAATCGGCAATATTTTTGGCCGGAATTTCACGCAATCGGCGTTCTTACATCGGCAGGGGGGCGAAGGTGTAGCCCTGGCTTTTTAGCCATTTGATGGCGCGGGGGAGGGCATAGCGCATATTGGAGTGGGCTTTGACGGAGTCGTGGAAGACTATGATGCTGCCGTTGCGTGTGTACTTGCGTATGTTGCGGTACACGCGCCGGCCGTCTATGCGCCGCGAGTAGTCGCGCGTCACCACGTCGTACATCACTATGTTGTAGTGTTTCTTTATCAGGCGGGCCTGTCCCGGCCACACTATGCCGTGGGGCGGGCGGAAGAGGGGCGAGCCTATCAGCTCGTCGGCTTCGGTGATGTCTCTGAAATATCTGGCGTTGCGCTCCTTGAGGCCTTGCAGGTGGTGCATGGTGTGGTTGCCGTACGAGTGTCCGCGGCGCTTGACCTCCTCGAACAGTCCGGGGTTGCGCCTGACGTTGTCGCCCACCATGAAGAACGTGGCCTTGACCCCCTCGCGGTCGAGCAGGTCGAGCACCCAGGGGGTCTCTTCGGGGACGGGTCCGTCGTCGAATGTCAGGTAGACCACCTTGGCGCCCTTGCGTGTGTATCGCCACATCCCCTCGGGGAAGAGGAGACGGTAGAGCAGCGGCGGGCGTTCTATCAGGCGGTCGGGCCTGAGGCGGCTGAGCAGGCGTCTGAGGCGCGGGATGGCGAGGTCAGAGACCTTCGCCCATCGCCTCCTGGTCGGCGTCGTCATATTTCTGGAAGAGGAAGTCGTTGTAGGGAAACCTCGTGAGGTGTATCTCCTTGGCGCGCTCGTACAGCATCTGTTTCAGCTCGTCTATCCCCTGTCCTGTCCTGGCCGATATGAAGACGCAGTCGTGGGGCAGTCGGGCCACCCACATACGCCTGAGCTCGTCGAGGGGGATGTTCTCGCGTGTGCGTTCCGTGAGGTCGTTCTCGTCCTTCTCCACGTGGCGGAAGGCGTCTATCTTGTTGAAGACCATTATGGCGGGCTTGCCGGCTCCACCGCACACCTCGCGCAGGGTCTTGTCCACAACCTCTATCTGTTCTTCGAAGTTGTGGTGTGAGATGTCCACGACGTGTACCAGGAGGTCGGCCTCGCGCACCTCGTCGAGCGTGGACTTGAACGAGTCCACCAGGTGGGTGGGGAGCTTGCGTATGAAGCCGACGGTGTCTGTGAGCAGGAAGGGGAGGTTGTCTATTATCACCTTGCGGACAGTGGTGTCCAGCGTGGCGAAGAGCTTGTTCTCGGCAAAGACGTCGCTCTTGCTGAGGACGTTCATCAGCGTCGACTTGCCTGCGTTGGTGTATCCCACGAGGGCTACGCGCGTCAGCTTGCCGCGGTTCTTGCGCTGTACGGACTTCTGCTTGTCTATGGCCTTGAGCTCTTCCTTGAGGCGGCTTATCTTGTCGAGGATTATGCGGCGGTCTGTCTCGATCTGGGTCTCGCCCGGTCCGCGCATACCTATGCCGCCTCGCTGGCGCTCGAGGTGGGTCCACATTCGGGTCAGGCGGGGCAGGAGATACTGATACTGGGCCAGCTCTACCTGGGTCTTGGCGTTGGCCGTGCGGGCGCGCTTGGCAAAGATGTCGAGGATGAGCGAGGTGCGGTCGAGGATTTTGACCTTGAGCTCGCGCTCGATGTTGACCACCTGCTTGGACGAGAGGTCGTCGTCGAAGATCACCATCCCTATCTCGTTCTGCTCTACATAGTCGCGTATCTCCTCGAGCTTGCCCTTGCCGACGTATGTGCGCGGGTTGGGGTAGTCGAGCTTCTGGAGAAACTTTCTGACGGTGACGGCGCCTGCGGTGTCTGCGAGGAAGGCGAGCTCGTCGAGATACTCGAGCGTCTTGGCCTCGTTCTGGCGTTCGGTAATAAGGCCCACAAGCACGGTGCGCTCGGTGGTCTCCTCGGTGAGTATCTGGTCTATCATAGGGATTGAGGGGGGATTGATGATTTCTGTGGCCTGTGTTGATAACAATCGGGCGAGGCTGAGAGTTTGGCGCTCCGGGGGCTCTCGGCTCCGGGGCGGATACAAAAAAAGAATGGATAATGAAAGCCGAAGCAATACATTACCCATTCTCCTCTCTCCTCAGCGGTATGGACGGGACTCGAACCCGCGACCCCCTGCGTGACAGGCAGGTATTCTAACCAGCTGAACTACCACACCAAGGTTTTAGAGGTGCATCGGTTAGTTCCGTTTTGCGAGTGCAAAGTTATAGGGTTTTTCGGTATTGTGCAAATGTTTTCGCAAAAAAATGCATCAAAAGGTGTATTTTAGGAAAAACAGAACAGCGATTGGTCTGTTTGGCGGTGTGTTTTGGCGCCTTCGAGGCCTCTGCCAACTCCGGGCGCTTAGACAGCGCCTGAGCCTCCCGTCCTCCACCCCGAGGCAAAAACTTTTGCCTATGTGAGAAAAAATAGTTACTTTCGCGTTATATTTCAATGACAGTCCCACACAGCCCCCGGACGGGTGGCTCTAATATATAGAAAATATAATATCCAATGAGCGAAATATTGCTTGACGTGCAGGACCTGCACGCCTCAGTCGAAGGTAAAGAGATACTCAAGGGCATCAATCTCACCGTCCGCGAGGGCGAGGTTCACGCCATCATGGGCCCCAACGGCTCGGGCAAGTCGACCCTCTCGGGCGTGCTTGCTGGCCACCCCGCCTACGAGGTGACCAAGGGCTCGGCCCGCCTCCACGGCGTGGAGCTGCTCGGCCTGTCGCCCGAGACGCGCTCTCACGAGGGCCTCTTCCTCTCCTTCCAGTATCCTGTGGAGATTCCCGGCGTGTCGATGGTCAACTTCATGCGCGCCGCCCTCAACGCCAAGCGCAAGTTCTGCAACGAGGCTCCGCTCTCGGCCAGCGAATTCCTCAAGCTCATGCGCCAGAAGCGCGAGATTGTGGAGCTCGACAACAAGCTGGCCTCGCGCTCGGTCAACGAAGGATTCTCCGGAGGCGAGAAGAAGCGCAACGAGATATTCCAGATGGCCGTGCTCGAGCCTCGCCTCGCCATCCTCGACGAGACAGACTCGGGCCTCGACATCGACGCCCTGCGCGTGGTGGCCGGAGGCGTCAACAAGCTCAAGACCTCCAGGAACGCCACCATCGTCATCACCCACTACCAGCGCCTGCTCGACTATATCCGCCCCGACTTCGTGCATATACTCTACAAGGGACGCATCGTCAAGACCGGCGGCCCCGAGCTCGCCCTCGAGCTTGAGGAGAAGGGCTACGACTGGATCAAGGAGGAGAACAAATGACACCCGAGATGAACACCGACCCTGCCCTCAGACAATACATAGAGCTCTACACCCGCAACACCGGCACGCTGGACGCCCACTCGGCCCCCGTGCTCAACAGCCTGCGCCCTCGCGCGCTGGAGGTGCTCAAGGAGGGCTCGCTCCCCTCGCGCTCGACAGAGGGCTATGAGAAGACCCCGCTCGACGAGATGTTCGCGCCCGACTACGGCGTCAACGTCTCGCGCCTCAATCTGCCTGTCGACGTGGCCGCCTCGTTCCGTTGCGACGTCCCCAATCTCTCCACTCTCTCGGCCTGTCTGGCCAACGATGCCTTCATACCCTCCAAGGGCCTTGACGAGCGTCTGCCTGAGGGAGTCACCTTCATGTCGCTGGCGCGCGCCGCGCGCGAGATGCCAGAGCTTGTAGGCGCCCACTACGCCACCATAGCTCCGCTCGACCAGACCCCCGTGGCCCTCAACACCCTCCTGGCCCAGGACGGCGTCTTCATCCACGTGGCCAAGGGCGTGAAGGCCGAGAAGACGCTCCAGCTCGTCGAGATACTCTCGGCGCCCGTCGAGATGGCTGTCTTCCGCCGTGTGCTCGTTGTGCTCGAGGATGGCGCCGAGCTGCGCCTCCTGCTCTGCGACCACACCCAGGAGCTGACACGGCGCTACCTGGCATCGCGCATCATAGAGGTGAAGCTCGGGCGCGGGGCGCGTCTCGAGATGTGTGCCATAGAGGAGTCGTCGGCGCTCACCTCGTCGTGGTCCGGCCTCTACATGAGCCAGGACGCAGGCTCGGAGAGCCGGCTCAACACCACCGCGCTCACCTGCGGCACGGCCCGCAACGACTTTGGCGTCAACCTCGACGGCGAGTATGCCTCGACCTGTCTCACGGGCATGGCCATAGGCGGCGGGGAGATGCATATAGACAACTTCACCTCCGTGGTCCACGCCTCGCCCCGGTGTCAGAGCCGCCAGATGTTCAAGTATGTCCTCGACGGCCGCTCGAGCGGCGCCTTCGAGGGGAACATCCTCGTAGAGGAGGGCGCGGTCTTCACCGAGGCCTACCAGACCAACCGCAACATCCTGGCCTCGCCCGACGCCACCATGCACTGCAAGCCCCAGCTCGTCATCTACAACGACGACGTCAAGGCAAGCCACGGCGCCACGACGGGCCAGCTCGACAACGAGGCCCTCTTCTATATGCGCCAGCGAGGCATCCCCGAGGCCGAGGCCCGCACGATGCTGATGCAGGCCTTCATGGTCGACGTCATAGACTCTGTGCAGATTCCCGGCCTCAACGAGCGCCTGCGCCACCTTGTGGACCGCCGTTTCTCCGGCTCGCTGGGCGACTGCAAGGGTTGCGCCATTGAGAACTGACAATTGACAATTGAGAATTATGATTTCTGACAGCAGGCTCGAGGCCATACGCGCCGAGTTTCCGATACTCGGGCGCGAGCTCTACGGCCGCCCCATGACATATCTCGACAACACGGCCACCTCCCAGACTCCGCGCAGGGTGGTGGACGCCGTCGTGTCCGGCTACACGCAGACCAAGGCCAACGTCCACCGCGGCGTGCATACGCTCTCGCAGGAGGCCACAGGTCTCCAGGAGGAGGCGCGCCGGCGCGTGGCCGCATGGATAGGGGCTGAGAGCCACGAGGAGGTCATCTTCACGCGCGGCACCACCGAGGCCATCAACCTTGTGGCATCCTCGTTCGGAGGGATGGTGCTCGGCGAGGGAGACGAGCTGATACTCACCGTCATGGAGCATCACGCCAACATCGTCCCCTGGCAGTTGCTGCAGGCCCGCAAGGGTTTCAGCATCAAGGTGGTCCCCATCGACGCCGAGGGGCGTCTCGACCTCGGGGCATACCGCTCGCTCTTCTCGGAGCGCACCCGCATGGTCAGCTTCTGCCACGCTTCCAACGTGCTCGGGACGGTCAATCCCGTCAGGGAGATGATAGCCGAGGCACACCGTCGCTGTGTCCCTGTGCTTGTCGACGGCGCTCAGGCGGCTCCTCACCTCAGGATTGATGTGCGCGAGCTCGACGCCGATTTCTACGCCTTCTCGGCCCACAAGATGTATGGCCCCTCCGGCATAGGCGTCCTCTATGGCAAGCGCGCCCTGCTCGAGAAGATGCCCCCCTATCAGGGCGGCGGCGAGATGATAGAGCACGTAAGCTTCTCGGGGACGACATTTGCCGAGCTCCCCTTCAAGTTCGAGGCCGGAACGCCCGACTTTGTGGGCATCCCGGCCATTGTGCCTGCGATAGAGTTCATGGAAGAGATTGGCCTCGACGCCATAGCCGGACACGAGCACGCCCTGCTCGAGCATACCACAGAGCGCCTGCTTGCAGAAGTGCCCGGCATACGTCTCTTCGGCACGGCGCCGGGCAAGTGTGCCATAATATCGTTCCTCATAGGAGACCATCATCCCTACGACGTAGGTATGCTGCTCGACAAGCTCGGCGTAGAGGTGCGCACGGGCCACCACTGCGCCCAGCCTCTGATGGAGCATCTCGGCATCGAGGGCACCGTCCGCGCCTCGTTTGCCGTCTACAATACCATCGAGGAGGCAGACCGCTTTGTCGACGCCGTCAAGCGCGTGGCTATGATACTCGGATAAGGTTGTATAACGGCGGAGCCGTTAAGCCGTTAAATATAGCAAAGCCCCACGAATCCATTCGTGGGGCTTTGGTATATGCGTTGGCTCACATCATCCCGGGGAAGAAGGCGTCTGGGATGTATTCGAGGGTGTGGCCCTCCTCGGGGGTGCCGATTATCAGTATTATGTCGAAATAGGGGGTGAGGGGCAGGGGCTGTGCGCGCATCCATGCGTCGGCGGCCTTGACCATCCGCGCGCGCTTGCGTCGGTCTACGGCGTCGAGCGGGTCGGCAAAGCCGGTGCTCCGCGTCTTGACCTCGACAAAGTGTACCTCGGTGCCTCTCAGGGCCACGAGGTCTATCTCTACGCCTCCTGCGTGGCCGTTCTCGTCGTTTATGGTGAAGCCCAGGCCGAGCAGGTGGTTTCTTGCCAACTGCTCGCCCCAGGCTCCAAGCTCGTTGTGGCGGGCCATCAGTCTTTGCGGTCGGAGTCTTCTTCGGGCTCTTCGGCGGCGTCTTCGTTGCCGGCGTGGGCTTAGTGGCCGCAGGGGTCGCCGGGGTCCTCGCCCTCGTGGTAGTCGCCCTCCCATTCGTCGTCCCAGTCCTCCTCGAGGTCGTCGTCCTCGTCCGAGGTGTCGGGGCGTTCGAAGATAAACTCGTCCTCCTCGCGGACGCGGTGGTGGCCGTCGAGCGGACGGTGTGTGATGGGGCTCGCCTCTATGCGGTTGCGCTCGTCTGTTATCTCTGTCCAGAGCATATCCTTGAGCTCCTGTATGCCGAGGCCTGTGACGGCCGAGATGAAGACGTGGGGTAGCTCTTCGGGGAGGGTGGGGATTATCTCCTGCATGAGCTCCTCGTCGAGCATATCGCTCTTGGAGATGGCCAGGACACGGGGTTTGTC
>JAIDJD010000439.1 GCA_029052375.1 Duncaniella sp.
AACCCGCACCCGAACCCCCACCCGAGGCAAAGCCCGAACCCACACCCGAACCATAGCCCGAACCAAAGCCCGAACCTGCGCCGGCACCCGACTATACAGAGTGGGAAGAGCGCGTGGCCTCGCTCCAGAGCGAGCTCAACCGCCAGTCCACCCTGCGCGAGCAGGCCGAGCTCAAGAGCCGTATGTCAGACCAGATGGTCACCGAGATGCGCAATATGGTGGCCCGCGGCCGGGCCGAGCTCGAGGAGGCCAAGGACTCCCTGCAGGCGGCAGAGCAGGAAGTCTCGCGCCTGAGAGCCGAGGCCGGAGAGCTGCGCGTCTCTCTCGAGGAGGAACGCAGGCCCGACTACAAGGGGCGCGCCGAGAAGCTCGAGGCCGAGAACACAGACCTGCGCAAGACCATTGAGACCAACCTCTACAACCAGGCCAACAACGAGATGAGGCTGCGCAAGGAAATCAAGGAGCTCAAGGCCCGCCTGGCAGCAGAGGCCCAGGCCAAGCCGACCGCAGAGGCCGAGCCCCAGGCGGCGCAGAAGCGCAAGCGCGGACGCCCCAAGAAAGTGAAGCTCGACAGCGAGATCTCGGACCCCGAATGGTTTGCCGCCGCAAGCGAGAGCCCCAAAGAGGGAGCCAAGGGAGCCAAGGGCGACCCGAAAGCCGACCAGGACTTCGGCTACCACGAACCCCCGCGCAAGATGCCCAACGACAACGCCGCCCAGCTCTCGCTATTCTGACACCCCTCTCTCCCCCCCAGACTCCATAACCAAAGCACATCCCTGACATGAGAAAGCATATGCTCACAGCCCTCCTCTCCCTCGCCGCTCTCGCCGCTCCCCTCCCCTCTCATGCCGCGCCGGGCCGCCAGGCCCGCGTGTCGGACATCGGCGCGATGGCTCCCTACGTCTACCCTGCCAATGCCGTCAAGACCCCTGCGCGCCCCTGGTTCACAGCCGACGGCGCCATGCTCAAGGTCTCTGAAGACGGACGCTCGATAGTCTCGTGCGACGTGGCTTCCGGCAAGGAGACAGCCACGCTGATGAGCCTCGACAACACCCGCGAAAACCGCCTGGACGGACGCATAGAGCGATTCATACTCTCGCCCGAGGGCTCCAGGATACTTGTGGCCACGGCCACTACGCCCATCTACAGGCGCTCTTACTCGGCCACATGGTGGGTCTACGAGATACGCACCCGCCTGCTCCGTCCCCTCTCCGATACCCACGCCTCACAGCGCTCGCCCCTCTTCTCGCCCGACGGGCGCATCATAGCCTTCACCGCCCCCGACGGCAACATCTGGCTCAGGAAGACCGACTACAACACCGAGGTGGCCGTCACGACAGACGGCGCCCCGGGCATGGTGATAAACGGTGTGCCGGACTGGGTCTACGAGGAGGAGTTTGCCACAGACTGTTCCATGGCCTGGGCGCCCGACTCGCGCACACTCTGCTACCTGCGCTACGACGAGAGCGCCGTGCCCCTCTACTCATTCCCGCTCTACGAGGGTGCCTGCGAGCCCCGCACCCAGTTTGCGCTCTATCCCGGCCAGTTCACCTACAAGTATCCCGTGGCCGGCGAGCCCAACTCCAAGGTCTCGCTCCACTCCTACGACGTGGACAACCGCAAGGTCAAGGCCATAGACCTTCCCGGACGCGACATCGAATACCTGCCGCGCATTGCCTTCGGCGGCGACGACCCGGACCGCCTGATAGTGCTCGGGCTCGACCGCGACCAGACCCACATGACAGTCTTCGCCGCCAATCCCCGCTCCGGAGTGGCCCGCGCCATCCTCTCCGAGGAGAGCGAGGCATGGCTCCCCACGCAGACCTACGAGGACATCACCTTCGAGAAGGACGGGTTTGTCCTTCTCTCGGCCCGCACGGGCTATCTCCACGCCTATCTCTACTCCTATGCCGGAGCCCTCGAGCGCACCCTCACCAAGGGAGACTATGACGTGACAGCCTACTACGGCGCCGACGCCAGGGGCAACCGCTGGTTCCAGACCACGGCCACGGGCAGCATCAACCGCGTGGTCTCGCGCACAGACGCCAAGGGCATCTCCAAGACCGTCTCGCCCGACAAGGGGTGGAGCTCGGCATGGTTCACCCCCTCGATGGACCGCTACTGTCTCATACACTCGACCTCCGACACCCCTCCCGTCGCCACTCTGCGCAACGCCGCCGGCGACAAGGCCGTGCGCACGCTCGAAGACAACGCCAAGGCCGCGGCCGAGTATGCCTCGGCTCCCCGCCGCGAGTTCACCACCATCCCCGCCGCCAACGGCCAGCCGATGAACGCCTACATCATCCGCCCCGAGGGCTTCTCGGCCTCGAAGCAATATCCGGCCATCGTCTACCAGTACAGCGGGCCCGGCTCGCAGGAGGTCTGCGACCGCTGGCGCACAGACTGGACACAGTATGCCGCCAAGCGCGGCTACGTGGTGATATGCGTCGACACCCGCGGCACCGGAGCCCGAGGACGCGCATGGGAGACCGCCGTCTACCGCCGCCTCGGCGAGCTCGAGGCCCAGGACCTCGCCTCGGCCGCCCGCTGGGCCGCCGCGCAGACCTATATCGACGGCGCCCGCATAGGCCTGACAGGCTGGAGCTATGGCGGATACCAGACCCTGCTCACCGTCAGCGGCCCCCAGGGCCCGGACACCCCCTATGCGGCGGCCGTGGCCATAGCCCCCGTCACAGACTGGCGCTACTACGACACCGTCTATGCCGAGCGGTATATGCTCACGCCCGCGCAGAATCCCGACGGATACCGCCGCAGCGCCCCTCTGACATATGCCGCAGAGGTAGAGATACCGGTGCTGATAATGCACGGCACAGCCGACGACAATGTCCACATCTCCAACACCATGGAGTATGTCTCGGCCATGCAGCAGAACGGACGCGTGTGCGATATGCTCCTCTTCCCCAACATGAACCATTCCATCAACGGCTGCAACAGCCGCCTGACCGTCTACTCGAAGATGCTCCACTTCTTCGACCGCAATCTCTGACACCCACACCCGCAGGCCGGCCTCTCTCCATCCAAGATAAGCCACTATGAACAGCCCTTCCAATCCTACGTCCAACGAGACAGCCGTCTACGCCTTGTGGATCAACTGGGTGATAAGCGTCGGAGCCCTCTGCGTGCCGGTGCTGACCAGCGTCTACGTCCCGGCCATCGCCGTGCCGCTGCTCTGCATCCTGCTCGGCGTGCTGCTCTTCTTCTACACCAACCGGTCCATGCGAGACCGCTCGGTGATATGTCCGCTCATCCCCTCTGTAGCCTACCGCTCGCTGCTTGTCTCGGCCCTCATCATGGCCGTCATCCTCATCAGCTACTCGCACGGCATCGTAGACCGCTTCTTCGAGACGGAGCTCCTCAACAGGCGCATACCGTTCCTGACGGTGCTCATCGTCTCGCCCGTCACCTTCTTCTACTCGGTGCTGGCATGGCTCCAGGGCACACGGCGTTTCGGCGTGTGCCAGAGGTGCAAGATGGTGCTCGGCGACTTCTCCGAACGCGGCATCATGGGCAGTGTCCTCGACGAGGAGAGCCGTTTCCAGCACACCTTCATGCGCTGGATATGGGGCGTCGTGGCCCTCATCTCGTGGGGCTACTATATGCTCTTCTACATCAACGTCAACATCAACGTCCCCGACAAGTTCTTCCTCGGGTGGGTGCCCGCCATACTCTACCTCATCTCGGTGGTCTACCTGGCCACACGCTACTTCACCATCTGGGCCTACTACTACAGCAACCTGGAGACCAACGACCACGCGTCGGCGCCCTCGACCGCCATACGCTATCTGATACTCTCCTCAGACACCATATTCCTGAGCCGCCTCGGCGAGTTTGCCGACCGCCCCGACCAGAACCTCTACGACACCCCCGCCATAATAGCCATCGACTACCACGCCGACATAGACCTGGCCACGGCAAAGAGAGTGTTCACCGAAATCTCGGCCATGAAGGAAGACACGTTCGACATACGCTTCATGTACTACTCGGCCGACAACACGGGGACACAGAACATATTCCACTACATAGTCTGCCCCCACACCCGCAAGGAGCTTGAAGACCAGTCGTTCTTCAAGGGCAAATGGTTCAACCTCACACAGCTCGAGCGAGCCCTCCACAACCATGATGTCTCGCGCCTGCTGGCCTCGGAGCTCAACCGCCTCCACACCGTCACCATGGCGTGGAAGACCTACGACGCCGAGGGACGGCGCCTGTACAAAATCAAGAACTACCGCCCCTCATTCCGCTTCAAGGGCATCTGCGACTGGGACGTGGACTTCAACTCGCAGCGCTGGCTCAAGGTGGCGCGCCTCAACCAGGACAAGCCATTCTTCCGCCTCCGCCGCCTCATAGACCGTCTCAGAGGAGGAGACAGCGACATATGAAGACGCCTCCGCCCCTTATAGTGATCACAGGGCCCACAGCCTCGGGCAAGACGCGCAGGGCCGTGTCTCTCGCCCGCCTCATAGGCGGCGAGATAATCAGTGCAGACTCGCGCCAGGTCTACCGAGGCATGGACATAGGCACCGGCAAAGACCTCTCAGAGTATGGAGAGGTCCCATGCCACCTGATAGACATCTGCCCTGCGGGCTACAAATACAACCTCTACGAGTATCTGAGAGACTATCGCCGTGCCAGAGCCGAGATACTCGGGCGCGGACGCGTCCCCATCGTATGCGGAGGCACAGGCCTATATGTAGAGAGCATCCTCAAGGGGCTCGCCCTCCCGGAGGTGCCCGCCAATCCTGAGCTCAGGGCCTCGCTCGAAGGGAAGAGCCTCGCCGAACTCACCGCCATACTCGAGGGGATGAAGACCCTCCACAACACCACCGACGTAGACACCGCCAAGCGCGCCATCCGCGCCATAGAGATACAGACCTACTATGACCTCCACCCCGACGAGGCCGAGCAGGCCACGCCCCACCCCGAGGAGGGAGCCGTGGTGATAGGCGTTGAGGTCGACCGCGAGACCCGGCGCAGACGCATCACAGAGCGTCTGCACGCGCGCCTCGAAGAGGGGATGATAGAGGAGGTCCGCGGCCTGCTCGACAACGGTGTGGCGCCCGAAGACCTGATATACTACGGCCTCGAATACAAATACCTGACACTCCACCTCACAGGACGCCTGACGCGCCCGGAGATGGTCTCGCAGCTCGAGACAGCCATCCACCAGTTTGCCAAGAGACAGATGACGTGGTTCAGAGGCATGGAGCGCCGCGTAGGCCCCATAACATGGCTCTCCGCCACACTCTCTGAAGAAGAGTTCAACAGCAGGGCCATGGCTCTGATAGGCCAGTAAAAGGCAAGAAAAGACAACAGACACGCTCTCCGCTGACGGGGGGCGTGTCTGTTGTTATCGGTGCGGCATCGGAAGCGATGGCCGGGAAATCTCTCTCAACTCTAAATATGGTAGAGCAGCGGAGCAGACTCGCGATACCAGCGGGCTATGCGGTTGTATACTCTCCTTATCTTCATAATTTTATTTCCTAACTAATAAGCATTATTGTCATTCCTCCGAACGATGTACAGAGCAGTCGCCTGTGACACGGAAACTATCGTTGAGGCTGACATTGTCGATGATGCGCCTGAGGTCGGTGCGGACATTCCTGAAGATGGCAATCATAATGCAAGTGATTTTAATGAATAACTGATTTTGCTATATATCACGAAAGGCAACTTATTGTCTCTCGTACCATAAGAACGTCCATCCTCCCCCTTTAGTTCAAAAAAGTCTTAAATTTATGTTGTAAAACATATTTTCGACAACTCCGTCGGGAGACAAGACCCCGGCTGGCCTGGGGCCTGCCGGGGTCTTGAGGGACAGATTGTCAGTATGTCTTACTCAAGCACATAGTCTGAGGGGGTCTTGAGGCCGGGAGCCTTGAAGTAGAGCTCAAGCTTGCCTGAAATCTTCAGCTTCTTGCCGAGATTGCCGGGATTGTCGCCGAGGTTGAGAGCTGCGCGGATTGCGGTATCCTTGACAAGCTGCACGGGCAGACACTTGGTATAGTCTTTCTCGTTGGCCGAGTCGGCGATGAGAATGTTGCTGTAGACCTTCTCCACAGCCTCGAAGCGAGAGCCCGAGGCAATGTCAGGGCCATCCACACATCCTACTATATAGCCCTCCACCCACGACTCTGTGCCGGGGTTGTTGAGCGCGATGGCCGCGGAGACGGTATATGGATTCTCCTTGGTGCCGCCGTCGCCGGGGACGGGAGGAGTGGGGTCGTCGCCGCCGCCCTGGCCGTCGAGCTTGTAGGCCGAGGTCTCCTTGATGCCGGGCAGGGTGTTGTACTTCTTGACATTGCCGAAGAGGCTCACCTGCTTGCCGAGGACACCGGGATTGTCCACGAGGTTGAGAGCGTTGCGGGCATCGGTCTGGGCCACGAGCTGGATGCAGACACACTCGCTGGCGGCCGAGGCGGTGGGGGTATCGGCGATGAGGATGTTGGCGCGCTGGGTGGCCGACACCTCGAAGTGGGGAGCGTAGTTCTCATAATAGCCCACTATGTAGCCCTTGACCCAGACGTCGCTCTTGACGGCGTCGGTGGTCGACGTGGGGTTCATGGCTATGACGCTCGCACAGTTGTAGGGATTGGCCTCTGTGCCGTCGCCCGAGGGTGTTCCGGGCCTGTCTCTTATCCCCATCTCACGCTGC
>JAIDJD010000044.1 GCA_029052375.1 Duncaniella sp.
CGACCGGCTTGCCGTCTTCAAATACCCGCGCCAAGTCGTGAGGTTCAGAGACGGTGAGCATTACGCCGTCGGGTATTTCGGGCAGCGAGGTGCTGTAGAGTATGCTGCCGAATCCCTGTCCATACTCTTCCATCGTGCGTATGTTCTCATCCTTAAGAGGTTCGGGCAGATTGGCGAAGAGCGGTGCGGCCAGGCCGAGTTCAAACTCATCTATGGCTATAGGTTTGGCTATGGCGGGAACCTTGGGCAGTTTCTTGCCGTCTGTATATCGGGCCAGAGTCTTGCGCAGTTCGTAGTACTTGGGTGTGGCCTCGCCCGACTCGCTGATGGGCGCGTCGTAGTCGTATGATGTCACATCGGGTGCATAGCCTGGAGAATTGGCTCCGGCCCAATGGCCCCAGTTGGTGCCTCCGTGGGTCATGTAGAGGCTGAAAGAGATGCCTCTCGAGAGCATATCGTCTATGCCCTTGACCATATCCGCCGACGGGCGCGTCTCATGGCCGGCGCCCCACTTGTCAAACCATCCGCTCCAGTATTCGCTGCACATCAGCGGGCTGTCGGGACGGGCCTTGCGGAGCGGGGCAAACTGCTTGTCGATATCGGCCCCGGTGCCGAAGTTGATAGTCCATATCAGGTCGTCGAGGCCGTTGTTGAGAAAGTTGGACGACCAGTCGCACTGGAAGAGCGTGACGTCGTCTCCGAAATTCTTCCTGAGCATATCGCGGATAGCCGAGACATAAGGCTTGTCTGTGCCATACGAACCATACTCGTTTTCAACCTGCACCATGATTACAGGTCCGCCGTCGGCCACCGTCAGGTCTGCCACCTGGCCTGCCACGGCCTGCTGGAACCTGTCTACCCGCTCCATGAAATAAGGGTCCTGCTCGCGCAGCCTGATGTCTTTCTTTTTGAGGAGCCACCATGGCAGGCCGCCCATCTCCCACTCGGCACACACATACGGGCCGGGGCGGAGGATTACCTTCATGTCATTTTTAGCGCAAAGTTCAATGAAGTGGCGCAGGTCGCGCTGGTCTGTGAAATCAAAGTTGTCGGGTGTCTCTTCGTGTGCATTCCAGAAGACGTACAGACATATGGTGTTCATGCCGAGAGCCTTGCACATCTGTATCCGGTGTTCCCAATAGGGCCTCGGGATGCGCGGGTAGTGGAGTTCGGCGGCTTTGACCACAAAGGGTTCTCCGTTGAGCAGGAACCGGCCCTTGCCAGCCTCAAAACGCGCTTTTTTATCAGCCGGGGTCTGTATCAT
>JAIDJD010000440.1 GCA_029052375.1 Duncaniella sp.
AACTACAACAACGACGCCCTCGACATAGACGGATGTCACGACGTGGTGGTCAGCGACATGATAGCCGATTCGGACGACGACGCCATCACCCTCAAGTCCACCTCGCCACGCCTCTGCGAGGATGTCGTCATATCCAACTGCACCGTCTCGTCGCACTGCAACGCCATCAAGCTCGGCACAGAGACCAACGGAGGATTCCGCAACATCGTGATCCGCGGCATCACCGTAAAGCCCTCGGCCGACCAGTCCACACAGTATTTCGGCTACGAGGGCGGCATAGGCCACTCGGCCATCTCGCTCGAGATAGTGGACGGAGGCACCATGACCAACGTAGACATAGCCGACATCGCCATACGCGGCACCCAGAGCCCCATCTTCATCCGCCTGGCCGACCGTGCCCGCCCCTACTCGCCCGACGTGCCCGTGACCGAGGTAGGCAGCATCTCCGGCATTGTCCTCCACGACATCCTCATAGATGAGGCAGGCCCAGCCGGAAGCTCTATCACAGGCCTCGAGGGACATCCCGTCCGCGACGTCGAGCTGCGCAACATCACCATCCGCCATGCCGGAGGCCAGCCCGTCACCGCCCCTCCCGCCGACGAGAAGCGCGCCGACTATCCCGAGTCGACCATGTGGGGCATACTTCCCGCCCAGGGATTCTGGCTCAACCACACAGAGGGAGTGCGCATCAAGAACCTGCGCGTCGTCGCCGACAAGCCCGACGCCCGCCCCGCCGTCGTGGCCTCGGACTCTCCCGGACTCGTCCGGGAACCTTGACACGCCCATCGGCGTTATAACATATGAGAGACTAACCACAGACCCACAAGACTTATGCTGATATTCAAGACATATCCCTCAGAACGTTATTCGATAGCCGAAGAGGTGCAGATGGCCCTCGAGGGCGGATGCCGCTGGATAGAACTCGGGATGCGCGGAGCCTCGGACGAGGAATTCCGCGCCGCGGCCATGGAGATAATACCCATGTGCAAGGAACACGAGGCCTACCTGATGTTTGACGGACGCGTAGACCTGGCCATAGAGATGGGAGTCCACGGAGTGAACCTCGAGGAGGGAGACATGAATCCCCTCGAGGCACGCGAGCTGATGGGCCCCGAGGCCATAATAGGCGTGCCCGCCCACACGGCCGCCGAGCTGATGAGGTGGATGGGACGCGATGTCGACTACATCAACCTCGGCCCGTTCTGCGACCCCGCGTCAGAGATCCAGCTCGACGACTATGCCCGCATGATAGGGCACGCGCGCGAGGCCGGCCTCGAGATGCCCGTGGCCGCAACGGGATACATCACCCTCGAGGATATCCCCGCCGTCATGGCCGCCGGCGTCAGCGGCGTGGCCACAGGGCGCGCCATAGCCGAGGCCGAAGACCCCGTCGAGGCCACATCAGATTTCCTCGCCGTCCTCGCCGCCTCGAGAGGCTGAGACAAGAGGCCGGGAACACCGCATTTTTCCACCCTCCGGATTCAATATCCGGAGGGTGTCCGGCGTTATAATAGATATGTTCAGCAAGCCAATCAATATCATATACATCCTCTGCGTGGCTGTGATGCTCGGGTCGTGCTCGGGCGCCAAGCTCAAGACAGCCGACGAGCAGATGGCCCGGGGCGAGTATTTCGAGGCCTCGAAGACCTACCGCAAGATATACAACAAGCTCAAGCCGCGCGAACAGCGCGCCGAGCGTGCCGAAGTGGCCTTCAAGATGGCCGAGTGTCACCGCCTGCTGGGCCAGGACGCCCGCGCCGCCGCGGCATATCAGAACGCCCTGCGCTACGGCTATCCGGACAGCTCGATAGTGCTGCGCCTGGCACAGGCGCTCCACGGCCAGGGCCAGTATGCCCAGGCCATAAAGAGCTACGAGGAGTATCTCGAGAAATTCCCGTCGGACCCTCTGGCCGAGCGTTCGCTGGCAGGCGCCCGCAAGGCCGCCGAGATAAGGAAGAACAAGACGCGCCACGTCGTGCGCAACGCCACGCTCTTCAACTCGCGCCGCTCCGACTTCGCCCCAATGTTCAATGGCGGCATCCTCTACTTCACCACCACCAACGAGAAGGTCAAGGGGACGGGACGCAGCGAAATCACAGGCATGAAGCGCGGCGACATATGGATGGCCAGGAAGGACGAGCAGGGCGTCTGGCAGCGCCCCGAGCCTGTCGAGGGCGAGCTGAACAGCGAGTGGGACGAGGGGATATGCTCTTTCTCGCCCGACGGCTCCACGATGTATCTGACACGCGCCATACGCAAGCCCGGCGCCGACACCGGCACGGAGCTGTACACCTCGACGCGCAGCGACGCCCAGTGGAGCGCCCCGGTCAAGTTTGAGGTAATCCCTGACACGCTCTCGTCCTACGGACACCCGGCCGTGTCTCCCTCGGGCGAGTGGCTCTACTTCTCGTCCGATATGCCGGGCACAGGCGGCAAGGATATATGGCGCATCAACCTGCGCGAGCGCGCCGGCAGCCTCGAGAATCTCGGCGAGGCCATCAACACCCCCGGCGACGAGGTGTTCCCCTATATGCTCACAGACTCCATAATGTATTTCTCGTCCGACGGACATCCCGGCCTCGGCGGCCTGGACCTCTTCAAGGCCACGCTGACCCCCTCGGGAGGCTGGCTGGTAGAGAACATGGGGTCGCCCATGAACTCGGAGGGAGACGACTTCGGCATCACCTTTGCCGACCCCTCGCACGAGGGCGGATACTTCTCCAGCAACCGCGGCGACGGCCGTGGATACGACCACCTCTACTCCTTTGACCTCCCCGACCTCAAGGTGACCATCTCGGGCTGGGTGGTGGACAAGGACGACGAGCCTGTCCCGGGCGCCGTGATACGCATCGTGGGCAACGACGGCTCTAACCAGAAGGCCATGGCCCGCAACGACGGCAGCTTCTCCTTCCCGCTCGAGCGCGGCGTCAGCTACGTGATGCTCGCGGGCGCCAAGGGTTACCTCAACGCCCGCCAGCAGTTCACCTCGGACACCGCCGAGGAGGATGCCGAGTATGGCATAGACTTTGTGCTTGCGTCGGTCCACAAGCCCAATATCGTAGAGAATATCTTCTACGACTTCGACAAGGCCACCCTGCGTCCCGAGTCGTGCCTGGCGCTCGACTCCATAGCGCAGATGCTGAGGGACAACCCCAACATCACCATCGAGATGGCCTCTCATACAGACCGCCACGGCTCGGACGAGTACAACATCGGGCTCTCGCAGCGCCGCGCCGCATCGGTGGTGGACTACCTGATAGCGGCCGGCATTCCCGCAGACCGCCTGCAGGCCCAGGGATACGGCGAGTCGAGACCCAAGACCGTGACCAAGCGCATCAACAAACGTTACCCGCAGCTGCCCGAGGGACAGGTGCTCGACGAGGCCTTCATAGAGACACTCGAACCCGAAGACCAGGAGGCCGCCGACCAGGTGAACCGGCGCACAGAGTTTCAGGTGCTGACCACGGATTACGAAATGTACTGAGCCCGCTATCTGTTGATGTAGACCTCGATGTTTGTATAGTGGGGGTCGAGCGTGTTGAGCGCGGCGTCCGAGGGGTCGAATGGATTGAGGCCATGCCGCTTCTCCCACTTGTCGGGCATACCGTCGCCGTCGCTGTCCCTGAGGGGCTTGCGCGAGCGCAGCTCGGGCCATCCGCCCACCTCTGAGGGGGTGTTGATGATGCCGTTGCCGCCGCCAGAGCCCGTCCCGGCCTGCATATGGCGTATCACATCCCTGTCATAGCTGTCTCTCGCACGGCTGCAACCCACCTGCCTGACTATGCGCCTGTATGCCTCTTCGGGAGTGTCTTCTTCTATAGGCTCGAAGGGGAAAGGCTCGCCTACGAGACAGCTCTCCGCGGCCTCTCCGCAGAGGGGCACGGCGTCGGGCGAGATGCCCGAGTCGGGGCCTGCGCTCCTGCGATGGCGCACATAAGGCTTGCCGGGCTTATCGGCCACGCCCTTATGGTTGTCGGCGGTGACGGCGTCGTCGCCCACCATCACATTCCCGGCCACATAGTAGCGGCCTGTGGCGTCGTCCGAGACGTCGAGCAGGCGCGTATGCTCCGAGGCGGGGCCTGGCTTGTAGTAGTTGGCCACCATATTTATTTCGGCGTGGTGTCCGCCGCCGTAGGCAGTCTTGAATCCCCAGTTGTAGACAGCGTTGTTGCGGAAGTCCACCCACTTGGTGCCGTCCACCGACGAGAACCTCGGATTGCGGCTCGAGTGGTTGGCCAGCAGGTTGTGGTGGAATGTAGCCTTGAACCCGCCCCAAATGCCGCCGAATCCGTGGCTGCCCTTGGTGTGGACAGAGCGGTTTAGGCTGTGGGCCACGAGACACCACTGGACGGTGAGGTTTTCGGTCTTGTAGATGGAGAGACATTCGTCGATGCTCCAGCTGACGGAACAGTGGTCGAGGATGACGTTGCGCTGGCCGTAGCGGCCGCCTCCGATGCCGTCGCTGTCCAGCGCATGGCGGTCGCCGGGACGCACACGCAGGTAGCGCACTATCACCTCGCTTGCATTAACCACCAGAGGATAATCCTTCAGGCATACGCCGTCGCCCGGAGCTGTCTGTCCGGCTATGGTGATGCTGTCGTTGTTGATTCTCAAAGGCGACTGCAGCTCGATGGTGCCGTCGATGTCGAACACCACTATCCTGGCGCCCTCGGCCTCGACGGCTTCTCTCAGACTGCCGGGCCCGCTGTCGTTGAGGTTTGTGACCTTCATCACCCGGCCCCCGCGTCCGCCGCGGGTATGCTTGCCGTATCCCTCGGCACCGGGGAAGGCCAGACCGTCGGCCCCCGTGGCCGCCACCGATATCGCGGCCATCACGGCCAACGACAGAAACTTCTTGCTCATATTATTTTATTAGATTTCAGGTAAGAAATGTATTTCAGAAAAGATAAAGGCCGGCACCTAACAGCTGTTAGGTGCCGGCCGTGATGAATCACCTACGGTTGTCGATTAGTAACCGGGCTGCTGCTGACCCTTGAGACCGGGATTCACATCAATGATGGTCTTCTCGTCGAGAGGGGCACACTCGGTGTAGAACTTCTTGAGGCCGTAGAAGACGCCCGAGTTGCCGAGGATCCAATCCTTGTTGGCATCTGAGCGGCCGGGGATATCCACTACGGAGAGCTCGCCCTTGCTGTCTATCATGGTGTGCTTGCTGAACATATTGAGGATAGTGTACTCAACAGCCTTTGCCTTCACGCCTTCGGGCACCTCAGCCTCGTTGAGGTACACCTGTCCGTTGGCCTCGTAGAGGTCGACCACAATCTCGCCGTTGCCTATGCTGTTCGAGTTGGTGACGTGGAGACCCTCATACTGCTCGGGGGTTATCTCGAGGCGGTCGAGGTCCTTCTCTGTGATGGAGATGAAGGGCACGGCTATCGTGGGGTCTGAGAACTGGGGCTTGATGTCCTTCTTGTATGCACGATACTGGTCGACGTCGGCATAACGGCCCTCGCGCTTGCAGAGCTGAATGAGCTTCTGCTTCTCGTTCATGAGATACTCATACTGGATGCCCCAGCGGACGAGGTCGGTGCGGCGCATACCCTCGTTGCTGAGCTCGAGCTTGCGCTCCTGGATGATGTAGTCGAGGAATGCGTCATGGCCTGTAGGAATCTCGCCCACCTTGTCGGCATCGTTGCGGAAGGCGCGCATACGCACCTCCTTGACAGCCGATACAGCCAGGGCGGGGGCGCCGTTGTTGAGCTCGTTGAGAGCCTCGGCATACATAAGGAGCACGTCAGAATAGCGGAGGATGGGCCAGCCCATGTTCTTGCGGGCATCGGAGGGACCCTTGCCTGCGGCCCAGTTGAAGCGATACTTGCCGACACCCTGGGCGATGAAGGCGTTCATCTCGTAGGTGTCGCCGCCATCCTTGGCCAGACGGATGCCATAGTTGCAGACAGACACATCGCGGCGCTGGTCGCCCTCCTCAAACTCGAAGTAGAAGGTGGGGAAGGTGAACATCTGCGCACCGCTCTTGCCGAGGTTGCCGTTGGTGACACCGGCGGTGGGGATAGAGTTGGTATAACCGGTGCGCACGTCAGGGGCGTTGGGGCCTACGTTGGCATAGACCATCATGGTCTCGTTGTCATACTTCTGTGTGGCGAGGTTGCGGAACACCTGGTCGTAGTTCTCGAGCAGGCCGTTCTCGCCCTTGTCGATGACCGCCTTGCAGGCGTCGGCGGCAATCTGGAAGAGCTCGCGCACGCGGGCCTGGTCGTAGCGGCGGGCTATGCGGATCGAAGACTCGGGATAGGGCACCACGTCGAGGTCCCAGCGCAGGGAGTAGCCGGCGGCATAGAGGGCTGTGCGGGCC
>JAIDJD010000441.1 GCA_029052375.1 Duncaniella sp.
GCATTATATATGGCTGGTGCGCTCATGCTTGGTTCGGTGATGACCGGATGCCGCGATGAGCACCTCTTGGGCGAAGGCGAAGGCAAGATGATGCTCGAGACCTCGATTCTCTCCGATGTCAAGGTTGTGAGCCGCGCTCTCTCGGCCGAACAGCAGGCCGAGATGGCCAACAGCGCCCTCATATGGATTTCAGACCCGGCCAAGGGCCTCCTCTACAAATACGACGGCATAGGCTCGTTCCCCGCCGAGGGCCTCCCCCTCGTCTCAGGCCACTATGCCGCCGAGGCATGGGTGGGCGACTCTGTGCCCGCCTCGTGGGACAAGAAGCGCTATCGCGGCTACGAACCTTTCGAGATCTCCCGCGGCCAGCTGACCAGCGTCCAGCTCAAGTGTCCCATCCGCAACACCGTGGTCAGCGTCAGGTATGGCGAGCAGGTGTCTGAGGTCCTCACCGACCTCTCGCTGACAGTCTCGCTCAACGACGGCGTCACCGACGGCTCGCACGGTCTGACATTCGAGGGCCTCGAGCCCGCCAGGGGCTACTATATGATCAACTCGCGCACCGACGGATTCGTCTGGACTCTCTCGGGCAAGCAGCTCGACGGCAAGGAGTTCAAGAAGAGCGGCGAATACAAAGACCCCTCTTTCAGCGCCAAGCCCTATCTGGCCCAGACCACAGAGTATATCTTCAACATCAAGTATGACATCAACGGCGAGATAGAGGTGGGCGGCGCCTACTTCTCCATCGACGTCGAGCCCGAGCCTGTCGAAGGCACCGAAGAAGAGGTGATAGTGGCTCTCGCTCCGGAGATAGCCGGCTCGGGATTCGACATCACCGCCCCCATTGCCTTCGAGCCCGGCAATGCCACCCGCTTTGCTGTCAACATCATAGGCTCCACAGCCCTCAAGAGCGTCGAGCTCAACGGCGACCTTCTCGCCGCCCTCGGCCTCCCCCACTCAGACTATGACCTCATAGGCATGAGCGAGGCAGACGCACAGGCCGTGGCCGCCGCAGGCATAATGATTCAGACCTTCGCGTCTGAAGACAACGCCTCGGCTGTCTCGAATATGCGCCTCATATTCGATGAGGAGGGCCTCAACCGCGCCACCAAGGGCGAATACACCCTGCAGATAAAGGCTGTCGACGCCAACGACCAGGAGACGGTCAAGACCATCGCCGTCAGCGTCACCGACGCTCCGGTGATTATAGGCGAGACCCCCTCGGTCGACGCAGCTACCCTCACATTCACCACCGCAACCCTCTCGGTCACGGTCAAGGACGCCTCGGCCCACACCACCCTCGGCTTCGAGGTGAAGAAGACTGCCGGACGCGCCTACGAAGACTGGACCTTCGTCCAGGGCGTAGTGGACGGCACTGCGATGACAGCCGAGCTCACCGACCTTGAGGACGGAGCCACATACGCATGGCGCGCCGTGGCCGACGACTTCAAGTCCAAGGAGTTCTCATTCACAACCCCCGCCTATCCCCAGCTCCCCAACGCAGGGTTTGAGACATACTACGAAGACAGCAAGAACGGATTCTGCTTCTACGATAAGGACGATGCCACACCCTTCTGGGGCAGCGGCAACCCCGGCGCCATGTCGCTGAAACAGAACATCACGTATCCCGACCAGACCGTCAAGCACTCAGGCAACAACTCTGTGCTTCTCGAATCCAAGCGTCCCTCTCTGTTCGGTGTGGGCAAGTTTGCCGCAGGCAATATCTTTGCCGGCAAATATCTTGACACAGACGGCACCGACGGCGTTCTCGGATGGGGTCGCGAATGGACTATCGCTCCCAAGGCTCTAAAAGGATGGGCCAAGTACAGCCCCAAGACCATCGACACCAACGATGTGCCCGACGGTCTCCCCAATGAGTATAAGAAGGGCAATCCCGACAAGGGCATTGTCTATGTGGCCATACTCTCGGAAGGCACAGAATCTTACACAATCAAGAAGGGCGACGACAAAGGCAAGACAGTCAATTATCCTGTCATCATCAAGACCAAGAAAGACGAGCGCAAGCTCTTCGACAAGAACGCGGCCAACGTGCTCGGATACGGCGAGGTGGTTTTCTCCGAAGCCACTCCTGGCGACGGCATGGTAGAGTTCACAGTCAACATCGAAAAGATGAAAGAGGGCACTCCCGCCTACATCATGGTGGTGGCCTCCGCATCCAAGGGAGGCGACTACTTTGCTGGCGGCGTCGGCTCAAAGCTGTGGCTCGACGACCTCGAGCTTGTCTACTGAGACTGAACCCGAATGACAGAAACGGTCCCCCGGGGGAGGGCCTCAAACAGAATCCCCCGTATCAATTATTTCCTTCATTCACAGCTTGCGTCTCCGTGGCCATCCCAGGCCACGGAGATTTTTTTAACAACTATTATCAAAATCGCTTTGGGAGACTTTTTAGGTTTTCCTTAACTTTGTAGCGACTATAAGTATCCCCCCTCCCACCCTATGGCTGCACTACCGGAACTTGACAACGAACGCCTCGTGGCGCGCCTTCGCGACCCCGCTACCTGCAGGGCGGCGTTCGGCGAGATGATGAGACTCTACTCCGAGCCTCTCTACCGCCACATACGCCGCATGGTACAGAGCCACGAGGATACGGACGACCTGCTGCAGAACACCTTCCTGAAAGCGTGGCAGAACATCGACAACTTCCGCGGCGACGCCCGCCTCTCCACATGGCTCTACAAGATAGCCATCAACGAGAGCCTCACCCACCTCGAGAAAGAACGCAAGCGGCAGGGCATCTCGCTCGACGACGAGGAGAGCGCCCTCATCAACCTCATAGAGGCAGACCGCAACATAGACGGCGACGAGCTGGCCCTGCAGCTGAGAAAGGCCATAGCCTCACTGCCAGAAAAGCAGAGGCTGGTATTCAATATGCGATACTACGACGACATGAAGTATGAGAAGATGTCAGAGATACTCGGCACCTCGGTCGGGGCTCTGAAAGCTTCTTATCACCTGGCCGTAAAAAAAATCGAACAATATTTCAGCACCCTCGATTAAACCTCTGCCCACGCCGCAAGTCTATAAGTATAAAACCCTCTCTCTAACCTCTTAACACCAGATCCGACTATGAACGATATACTCGACAAGGCCAGCCGCAACGACGGATTCACAGTCCCTGAAGGATACTTCGAAGACTTCGCGGCCCGCATGGAAGCCCGGCTCCCGCGCCAGGAATGGGAAGACGCCGCCGAGGGCAAGGCCGCGGTGGTGCCGCGCTCGTGGTGGCAGAAGGTGCGTCCCTACGTCTACATGGCCGCCATGTTCATGGGCGTATGGATGATGATGCACGTCTTCGACCTAATGCGCTCCTCACAGGGGCTCGGCGTCGAGAACAGCGCCATACTCGCCGATGCCATCGACAACGAGCAGTTTATGGGCGAGTATCTCGCCTCGCAGGGTCTCTACGAGGACGACCTGCTGTACGACGACCTCTTCAACGACGGATTCACACCCGCATCATACACCTCAGACTACTAAACATACAGCCTATGATACGTCTACTGACAGCCATCGCGCTGATATTCGCAACATCCCTGGCCGCGCTCGCCGACAAGCCCACACAGGCCGAACGCGAGGCATGGGAGAAGGAAATGCAGCAATACAAGGCCGAATACATGACCCGCGCCCTCGGCCTGACAGCCGAGCAGAAAACCAAGCTGATACCGCTCGTCAACCGCATGGACCAGGAGACCAAACGCCTCATGGACCAGACATCGGCCCTCAAGAAGAGCGTCGAGAAGAAGGGCGACGCCGCCACAGAACTCGAGCTCGAAAAGGCCGCCGAGGCCCAGTTTGAGTACAAGGCCAAAGAGGCCCGGATAGAACAGAAGTACTACAAGGAATTCAAGAAGATACTCACCCCTCGCCAGCTGCTCAAGTTCAAGGACGCCGAACGCGGATTCATGCGCGATCTGATGAAGAAGTATCGCCAGTCCAAGGGAAACAAGAACCACAAGAACAGCAAAGATGCCAGGCCCTCGAAAGAGAACAGTGGCGCCGGCAAGGACAAGAGCCGCAAGTGACCCTTAGGCATACAAAGACAACACCCGCGGGGGATGCAGCATAAAAGGCTCCATCCCCCGCCTGCTAAATATCATATACACCTCTCTCCACTATACGTTTACTGCATCACTACACCTGACAGACCGTTATGAATCTCCTCCGTTTCCTATGGGCCGCCGCCGCGGCCATAGCCCTCTCGGCCACAGCCACGGCCGCCGCCGTCCGGACTCCAGACTTCGCATATCCCAAGACAGTGCAGACCGAGGCCCGCGGACGGCTCGACGCCGCCCTCAGGGCCGGAGACGACCCCGCGGCGCTCCGCGCGATCATCGACATATACCTTGCCCGCGTCACGGCAGACCCCGACGCCTTCCAGAGCGCGATAGAGCAGGCAGACAGCACCTCGGCCATGCTCAGGTCGCCCTCGGCGCGCGCCCTCGGCACACTCTTCACGGCCGAGGCATACAACCGCGCCTACATGGCCGACCGCTGGAGACTCGACCGCCGAGAGCTGCCGCTGACGCCGCTGCCCGCCAGCGTGGGCGAATGGTCCGGGGCACAGATGCGCGCCAAGGTGATGGCGCTCATCAGCGAAGCCCTTTCTGACCCCTCGGCGCTCGGGCAGACGCCACTCCAGGCCTATGCAGACGTCATTGAGCAGAACGCACAGACCAGGATATATACCCCCACCCTGCTCCACTTTGCCCTCGGCAGGGCCATAGCCATGCTTGAACAGTGGACCTCCCAGCCACACCTGTTCAGGGCCGAGTGGATAGGCTCGCAGATGCCCGTCAGGCTCCCCGGCGACCCTGTAGGCCGGGATATCCTCGACTACTACGACCGCCTCGCCTCTATCTCGCCCGAGGGCTCGGCCCCGAATGTGGCCGCGCAGACAGGGCGGACGGTATTCATGTGTTCCAACACCATAGACGCCGGACCTCACCTGCTCGCAGACAAGCTGATGGAGCTCTACAAGAGGAATGAGCACACCGAGTGGGCCGGCGACATCCTCGCCTCTATCCCCGCGCCGTCCCCTTCGGAGCCGCAGGCCGCCGCGCTCTGCGCCGACATCGAGCGATTCATGGCCGCCTATCCCGCCTACTGGCGCATGGACTGCCTTCGCAACACCCTCTCTGCCATCCGACGCCCGGGCGTGTCGGTCAAGTCGCCCACGGTGGTCGCTCCCGGCAGTGAGGTGACATTCAGCATAGAGGTCCGAAACGTCTCCTCGCTCACCCTGCGGGTCTACGACGTCAGCTCGGCGCCCGTCAGCAGGCAGGACTACGTCATGGAGACAGGCCAGAAGATGCCGCAGGCCGTGGCCGCAATCCCCGTCAGCATCACGGGCAAGAGCGTGCCCTTCAGCGCAGAGGCCACAGTCTCGTACACCTTCCCGAAAGCGGGTGCCTACATCGTGGTGCCTGAGTTCAAGGGACAGGAGAAGAGCCGCAAAACGAGCTATCCCAAGACCTATTCGACCTGCGTGGCTCTGGCCGTGTCCAACCTGGGCGAGACCCGCGTGTGGACCATCGACCCCATGACGGGCGCGCCGCTGGGCTCAACAGAGCTCTTCATCTCAAAAGACAGCTACCGCACCGGCTCCATACCTGTCCGCTTCGGCACCACCAACGCCGAGGGCTGGGCCAAGCTCTCGTCCGGCTTCGGCAACATCACCGCCGTGCGCGGCGCCGACCGCTATGCATGGCCCATGTATGCCAATGCCCAGGGCCGCACGGACAACGGCGAGGAGAAGTGGCACACCCGCATACAGGGCTTTGCCTCCCTTCCCGTCTATCATCCGGGCGACACCATAGAGTGGAGCGCCGTGGCCTATGAATACCGCGGCAATGACAAGCGCACAATCGCCGAAGGCACCAAGGTGAGGGCAGTCTTCTGCGAGCCTTCTGGCACCCCCGTCGACACCATAGAGGCCGCCGCAGACCGCTGGGGACGCATCGAGGGGCGCTTTGCCACCTCAAGGGAGACCGTTACAGGCAACTATGCCGTCATCCTCGGCGACCACGACGGCTACCTGTCGGTGACAGTGTCGGACTACAAGCTGCCCACCTACCTCATCTCAGGCCTCAAAGCCCTTCAAGGTGTCCCGGAGGCCGGAGGCGTCACCATCGCAGGCACACTCGAGAGCTATTCGGGCTTCCCGATGGAGGGAGCCTCGGTCAGCGTGAGCCTCGCCGTCAGCGAGCGTCCCAGATGGTGGTTCTCTTCGAGGAGCTTCAACTTCTACTCCACAGACACCGTTGCCGGAGAGGGCGGCCGGTTCGAGATTCCTCTCTCCGCAGAGGTCCTCGGG
>JAIDJD010000442.1 GCA_029052375.1 Duncaniella sp.
CCCCCGGCTGCCGATCCGCCCGTGCGCACCGGACGCTTCCCCAACGCCATCCGCCCGCCCGACGCCGACAAGCAATCGTGACCCATCCCCCCTCCCCTACCCACGCAAGACCATGCAGAGACTCCCTGCACTCATAGCCGCCATCGTATGCCTCATCCTTGCCGCATCATGCGGCAGGGGAGAGCGCGACTATTCACGCTGGACCTCAATCCCCGCTGAGGGATGGGCCTACGGAGACACCCTGGCGCTGACCCCGGCCGACACGACGCTCAACGACAACGACTCGCTGGTACGTCGCGCGCTGCGTCTCGGACTTGTGCATACATCGGCCTACCCCTACGCCAACCTGTGGCTCGAGGTCACCTACCGCGGAGGCGCCGCGATACATCGCGACACCGTCAACCTCACCCTCGCCGACATCTACGGACGCTGGCTCGGCAAGGGCTTCGGCTCGTTCTACCAGTGCGAGGCGGTGCTCGACACCGACACCGAGATAGACGTCACACAGCCCGTCCTCGTGCGCCACATAATGCGCGTCGACACCCTGCGCAACATAGACCGCATAGGCATCTCGGCCGAAAACTGACCCCAACCCCATAAGAAATCCCTCAATGAGGGAGGAGATCATCCGAAATCCTCCCTCATTGAGGGATTTTTTGTATGTGTCGCAGGAGGAGGGGGGGGTGGGGAGTTATTGCTCTATCACCTCGAGGCCGCCGGTGAGAGAGTCCATTATATAGCCGGCCACGCGGATATCCTTGGGCATCAGGGGATGGTTGGCCACGAGGTCGACGGTCTCGCGTATAGCGTCGTGGGTGTCCGAGAATCCGTGGAGCCAGCTGTCGAGGTCGATGCCGCAATGCTTCATCAGCGAGATATGCTCCTCGTCCACCCCGCGCTCCTTCATCAGATGGAGCATCTCGGCGGCATCCATGCCCTGGACGCCGCATCCGGTGTGGCCAATGACCATCACCTCCTCGACGCCCAGCTCGTAGACGGCCACGAGCAGAGAGCGCATCGTGGAGTCGAAGGGATTGGTGATTGTGGCCCCGGCGTTCTTGATAATCTTCACATCGCCGTTCCTGAGGCCGAGCGCGGCGGGGAGAAGCTCGACGAGGCGCGTGTCCATGCAGGTGACTATGGCTATCTTCTTGTCGGGATACTTGGATGTCTCATACCTCCGGTAGGCGCCGGAAGCGACAAACTCGCGGTTGTGCCGCAATATTTCATCTATCATAGCTGTTGGGTAAGTCTTGGGTGCCGCAAAATTAGACAATCGGCATGAGTTGTGCAAGCCCTGCGGCAGGCAGTTTTGCCGCTTGTGCCGCGCAGGGTGCGGCTTGTCACTATTAGTTGGTGCGGAGGGCCGGGCACCGCTTGAGCGCGAAAGGCTGAGGGGAGACTTAACCGACGCGGCATACCGCCCCAGGCCGAATACGGCGCCACCGTCACCGTCTCGCGCTCTTACAAGCAAGCCCTCGCCGAATGGACAGGGCGCCGGTGAATGTTCCCCGGGTCCTCGGCAGGGTTCTCCGGAGAGCTATCAAAAGTGGCGTGAGGATTTTTGCAATATTCCCGCCCCGGGCTGTTGCATCTGTGGCCGAGGTTTCGTAAATTTGCGCTTTGTATCATTTTCCCGAAATCCGCGCCGCGCGCACCATCCCAAAGACTGAGCACAAGACATGAAGATTTTCACCACCGACAACATCAGGGCCATAGACCGCGCCACAATAGACGGCGAAGGGGTAAGCTCGATAGAGCTGATCCACAGGGCCGCCGAGGGCATAGCCGGACACATACTCAAGCATTACAGCCCATCGCGTCCGCTGGTGGTCTTCGCCGGCTCGGGCAACAATGGCGCCGACGCCCTCATAGCCTCGAAGTATCTCATCGAGGCCGGATTCAGGGTGAGCATACTCCTGTTCAATTTCAACGGCAACTCACTCTCGCGAGACTGCCGCATAGCCTATCAGGAACTGCTCCAGACAGAGACGCCGTTTGACCTGACCGAGATACGCGACCGCGCCGAGCTGCCCATGCTGACTCCGGACCACATCGTGCTCGACGGTCTCTTCGGCACCGGCCTGCGCGACCCGCTGTCGGGAGGATTCACCATCCTCTCGCGCACCATGTGGGACTCCGGCGCCACCGTCATCTCTATCGACGTCCCCTCCGGACTCTTCGGCGACTGGAACGCCCGCATCATAGCCCGCGACGTGGTGCACGCCCACACCACGCTGGCCATCCAGTTTCCGCGCCTCAGCTTCTTCCTTGCCGACAACGCCGACCTTGTGGGCCGGTGGGAGGTGCTCGACATCGGCCTGAGCCGACGCGCCATCGAGGAGACCGACACACCTTATTATTATGTAGAGCGCGAGGATGTCCGCGCCGTGCTCAAGCCGCGCCAGCCGTTCTCGTCCAAGGCAGACTATGGCCAGGCCCTGCTGATAGCCGGCAGCTACGGCATGATGGGCGCCGCCGTCATGGCCGCCCGCGGCGCGCTCCGCTCAGGCGTGGGCAAGCTGACGGTCCACTCGCCCCGCTTCGGGTTCAGCATCATGCAGAGCCAGGTGGCCGAGGCTCTCTTCTCTCCGGACAAGAACGACATAGTCATCTCCGACATGACTCCGCGCTTTACCTACAATGCCGTCGGCGTAGGCCCGGGCATCGGCCTCAACGACGCCACCCGCGGAGCCTTCGACAGCCTGGTCAAGAACATGAAGAGGCCTATGGTGATCGATGCCGACGGCCTCAACATCATCGCGGCCAACATGGCCCTGATGGACCACCTGCCCCCCGGCTCGGTGCTCACGCCCCATGCCGGCGAGTTTGACCGCCTCTTCGGCGCGCAGAGCTCGGCCGAGGCGCGCCTGCTGAAAGCGCTTGAAATCTCGCGCAAATACAAGGTGATAATCGTGCTCAAGGGACGCTACACCGCCACGGTGCGCCCCGACGGCAAGGTATTCTTCAACTCCACAGGCACCCCCGCCATGGCCACCCCCGGGAGCGGCGATGTCCTCACAGGCATCATCACCTCTCTCATGGCCCAGGGCTACAAGCCCGAGGCCGCCTCTGTGGCCGGCGTCTACATCCACGGGCTGGCTGGCGAGATAGCCGCCGCCACCCATGGCGAATACGGCGTCACGGGCCTCGACATAGCAGAGGCAACCGGACGCGCCATCAAATCAATCATGACCACATGAAAAATCTCGTCAACACCCTCGCCCTGAGCCTCGCGCTCCTCTCCGCGGCAGTCCCTGCCGCGGCTCAGACCACCCAGCGCCTGACAGCCAACAAGGCTTCTGAGTACGGGCTCGTCTACACTCTCCCCGTCACACGTCTCGAGGTGACCGTCGCCGCCGAGAAGACCGAGACAGCTCCGGGAGAGTTCTACCAATATGCCGTCAAGTATCTCAACTCCAAGCCTATCCTCGCGCCCGAGACCACGTGGCGCATCACCGAGGCCGTCATAAGGCCCGTGGCCGCCGCAGACCCCGAGGAGCAGTATCTCGTGTCGTTCAAGGGCGGCGCAGGCACGTACATGACCCTGACCGACGAGGGCTTCCCCCTCAGCGTCAACGACGACGCCTACGACCCCGGGATGCCCTCGGCGGCGCTCCCCAAGGCTGTCAAGGCACAGCCCACCATCCTCGAGACCCCCGAGGCAAGCCAGGCCGTCACTCCCGAGATGATACAGAGCCGCTCGGCATCCAAGCGCGCCGAGCTGGCCGCACAGAAGATATACGAGCTGCGCACCAACCGCAGCGAGATAATATCCGGCCAGGCCGAGTCTATGCCTGCCGACGGCGAGGCCATGAAGCTGGCCCTCTCGCGCATCGACCGCCAGGAGGAGGCTCTCACGGCCATGTTCAACGGCACACGCAAGACCTCGGTAGAGGTGCGCACCTACACCGTGGACATCCCCGCCGACCCCTCTGACGCCGGACGCACCGTCCTGGCGCGCCTCTCTGTCTCGGAGGGCCTCGTGGCCGACGACGACCTCTCCGGCGCCCCCGTCTACCTGACCATAATCCCCGGCCTGCAGGGCAAGCTCCCCGTCAACGAGAAGGGCGAGACCAAGACATTCCCCAAGGGCGGCGTGGCCTACCGCATACCCGGCACAGCCACGGCACAGCTGACATACGACGGCTCTGCCATTGCAGAGGCTGAGTTTGACGTGGCCCAGTATGGCGTGGTCTTCGGCCTCGACCCCGCGCTCTTCACCTCGAAGAAGGCCCCTTCGTACCTGCATTTCAATCCGCTCACCGGCGGTGTCCGCGAACTCGGGACCGTCTCTGAATGACAACCACCGACATGACACAGCGCCTCGGGAAGGAGCTTGTCTCCGACCCCTCGATATGCAACCTGCTCCTGCGCGTCGGGCCTGCCGCCCTCGACGTGGCCCTGTACAGCGTCACCGGAGACAATACCCTGCTCTACCGCTCGTATCCCCTGTCAGACCCCTCGCGCTCGGCCGTGGGGATGATAGAGGACATCATATATGACAACCCCCTGCTGCTCTCGGACTTCCGGCGCACCTACTGCATAGTGGAGACTTGCAGGTCGCTCACAGTCCCCGTGGACGGGGGCGAGCCGTCAGACGAGGTGATGGCCGGGCTGCTCGAGACCCTGTGGCCCGGGCTCGACGGCGAGACCGCCGTGAGCCGCAACGCCACGACCAACTCGGCCTTTGTCTATGCCCTCCCGCGCGACCTCACGGCATTCCTGAGGCGCACGTATCCGTCGGGGCTCACGACAGAGAGCCACCTGACGGCCCTCACCCGATATTTTGCGACACGTCCCGGCGGAGGCAACTCCATACGCGCCGTGGCCAACCTGAGGGCCGACAGCCTCGACATGGTGGTCCTCTCGGGCCCGCGCCTGCTGATGGCCAACACCTTTGCGTGTCCCCATCCGACAGACGCGCTCTACTACATAATGGCCTCGAGGCGACAGCTCGGCCTCGACCCCCACACAGACGCCATGCTCCTCGCCGGCAACCAGGCCATGCGCGAACAGCTCACCCCGATGCTGCGCGAGTATGTCGGCAGGGTGATGCCCGTCATCTTCCCTCCGCAGATGTTCCGTGCAGGCAAGGAAGCGCTCGAGGCCCCGTTCGACATGATAGTATCCCCCCTATGCGAATAATCAGAGGAAAATACGGACGCCGACGCTTTGACGTCCCCACCAACATCACCGCCCGCCCCACCACAGACTTTGCGCGCGAGAACATATTCAACGTCATCGAAAACCTCGCCGACATCGAGGGCGCACGCTGTCTCGACCTCTTTGCCGGGACCGGGGCGGTCTCGTTTGAATTCCTGTCCCGCGGCGCCGCCGCTGTGACGTCGGTAGAGAAGGCCCCGACCCAGGGACGCTTCATCGAGAAAGTGGCCGCCCAGCTGGGCGACAAGAACCTGCGCCTGCTGCGCACCGACGCCCTGCGCTACATACGCGAGGGCAAGGCCGGGCCGTTCGACATCATCTTTGCCGACCCTCCCTACGACCTGCCCGGATTCGGCGACATACCCGGCGCCGTGCTCTCCGGCTCGCTGACAGGGCCGGGCACGCTCTTCGTGATGGAACATTCCAAGGCCTACGACTTCTCAGACCTGCCGCATTTCATACAGCACAGGGTCTACGGCTCGGTCAACTTCTCGATATTCCAGATACCCTCCGGAGAGGAGGACGAGAGCGGCCGCGAAACCGGCGCGGCTGAACCGTAGGCCGACGGCGTTTGTTATAATCGTGTTCCGACAGTACACACCAAAAACAACTGACCACTTAAAGAACTCACGATTATGAATAAAAACGCACAGCAAGTTATCGCCGACAGCGCCGCAAAGGTGAGCGCTAAGGCCACAAAGGTAAGCGCACAGGCCGCCGAAGTGGCCGGAAAGGCCGAGGCCAAAGCCAAGGCCCAGGAGATTCAAGACAAGGCCGAGGCCATCAAGGACAAGGCCGAGGCGGCCACAGCCGACATCGCCTCCAAGGCGGCCGCGGCAAAGTCTGCCATAGCCGACAAGGCCGCCAAGGCCCAGCAGACTCTGGCCGACAAGGCAGACGACCTGAAGGAGAAGGCCACACCCTTCGTTGAGAAAGTCAAGGACAAGCTGGCCGACGCGCTCGAGTCCGTGGCCGAGGGCGCACACAACCTCTCGGACAAGCTGAAGTAAGAGGCTCCGCCCCCGCCCTCCCGGCCGGCACACCCCCCAACCCTCACCATGATTTTTTACATGTTTTCACAATAAGAGCTTTATTTTTGAGTCCGGTCTTCGTGAGATATATACCCACACTTGCTCACACACACACACACACACACACACACAC
>JAIDJD010000443.1 GCA_029052375.1 Duncaniella sp.
GGAGTAGGGCATTCCCGAGCCTCCTCCTGTGACGGCTCCGCCTATGGTGACGCCCGGGAGGCTGCGCATTATGGAGACAAAGTTGTTTGCGGCCGAGAATGTAGAGCGGTTGGCGAGCACAAGGACAGGCTTGCCCCAGCGCACGCGTCCCTCTCCGGCAGGCTTGTAGACAATGGGATAGGGCTCTGAGAAGTCGTCGTGTCCCGGGCCGGTCTTGTGGCTGATGTAGCCCACGAGGGTAGGCTCTTTGATAAACCGTGCCACAACGGTCTCTACCGAGGTGAGCTGTCCGCCGCCGTTGTCGCGGACATCTATCACGAGGGCCGAGGCTGTCTGGAGATAGCTGAGGGCGCTGTCGAGGTTGCCCTCGCCGATGGGGCTGGAGAACGAGCTTATGTAGATATAGCCCACGTTGTCGGTCAACATTCCGTACATCAGGCCTGAGCTCTGGCGGTAGTCAAAGTTGAAGTAGCTCTGCTGTATCAGCCTCAGCGAGAAGTTCTGGGGATAGTCAGACCACCATTTCTTGTAATAGGACGTGGCAAAGCTCGAGCTGAGGTTGACGTGGCCGTCCCTGAGCTCGGCCAGCATATCCGAGAGAACATCGAAGAGCTGTTCGCGCGTCATGCCCGGCTTGACTATGGCTCTGTAGCGGGCGTGTACCTCGTCCCAGTCGACATTTTTGTAAGAGAAAAAGCAGTAGTGCTCGTCGAGTATGCTCCACAGAGCCTCGAAGTTTCCTTCGGGGCTGTCGGCATACTCCTCTGTGTCGTGGCAGGCCGTCATGCAGATGAGCGTGAGGAGGAGGCTGATGTATTTGGAGAGCTGTCGGGCCATGGCTGTTGTGTGAAGAGTGTGGGGTAGAGTAGGGGAGGTGGCTTATTTCCAGGGTGTTATGGTCTTGCTGTGCGCCTTGCGTCCCGAGAGCGGCAGCCACAGGCCCGAGACGCCTATGGTGAGGCAGTGGGATATCTCGCGGGTCACTATGTGGTTGGTGCGGGTAGAGAGGATGCGCCCCTCATATCCGATGCGCAGCGACGTGGTGCCGAGGTTGAGGTCGGCCGTCAGGGTGTTGTCCATGGCAAAGCGTGTGCCCCACCAGGCCGGGTGGACGAGGCCCTTGCGGTTGCCGAGATAGATTTCGTAGTAGAGCTCGCCGTATTCGGGCGAGAAGAAGGCGCCTATCGCCGGGAGCGACGGGCGGTAGATGAGCGTCACGGGCAGGCGCTTGATTTTCAGCGAATAGGATGCAAATCCGGTGAGGTTGGCGGTGACGGCTCCGCGGGCCGATACGGGGTTGTTGCCGTTGCGGGCGTTGTAGACGGCTCCGGCATCTATCCCGAGCGAGGGCCCAGCGGCGAGCGTCAGGCCGCAGGGGAGGGCCCATCTGCGCGCCATGCCCCATTCTACCTTCAGTCCGGCGCTCCACATCGACGCTGTGCGCGGTGGGTTGAGCGTCCTCTCGGTCCACAGGCGGGCGTCGAGCAGGGCTGTCCAGCGCTCTGGAGCCAGGAGCGAGGCCTGCATACGGCTGTAGCCGAGCGAGGCGTGCCACCCCCTGTAGGTGAGCGGCGTCAGATATGTGTCCTTCAGGGTGGCCGTGCCTGCCGAGAGGGTATAGGCCGAGAGTATAGGCCTGGCAGGGGCCTCGTCCTGCGCCGCGGCTGTCAGGGAGCACAACAGGGCGAGGATGATGGACGGGAGGGTGAGGAGAGTGTGTCTGTGCATCAGAAAAGTCTGTTTTGGCCAAGGATTTCGTCTCTCAGCTCCTCGTCGCTCTTCTCGGGCTCGGGAGCCTCGGGTTCGGAGGCGCGCTCTTCCTCCTCTTCCTCGCCGGCGTCGGCCGGATTGCTGTCCGGCAGAGGCTCGAGGTCTGTGATGCGCTCCAGGGCCCATGTAGTGAGGCGCTTGCCCTTGGCGCGGAACGATTTGACGGCCACGAACTCCCTGGCTGTCACCTCCATCTCGGGGCGGAACGAGTCGGCGCCGCCGAAGGCGAGGCTTATGCGCGCCCCCTCGACGTCCGAGAGGTAGAGCAGCTCGGACTTCTCGTTGTCGCCGAGGTAGCGCTGAGGCCTGGCCGACGGCTCGAACGTGAAGCGTTTCAGGTAGGGGTAGCCCTGGTCGGCATCGTTGAGTATGGCCGTCCAGACCTTGTGGGGCTCGAACTTCTCTATCTTGAGTATATCCTCGGGGAAGTGGTTGGAGGCGTCGAACGTCGTGGTGTAATACTCGCCGTTCTTGCGTATCACTATCACCTGGTCTTCCGAGTTGAAGTCGCCGAGGAGGCGTCCGCGTCCGTCGTAGTTGAGGCGGTTGACATCCGGGTCGAACCATACCTGGCGCCCACCGAGGGTCGAGCCGCCCTTCTTCCTGAGCGTGAAGCGGTGTACCTCGTTGCGCGTCACTATGTTGCCCACCGTGCCGCGTCCCTTGATGGCAAGGTCTGCGAAGTTGATGTCGAACTGGAGCGTCTTCAGGCGGTGTTTGGGCTTGAGTATCACGCCCACCACCTCGGCCTCGCCGTTGGAGTTGGCCGAGAACCAGGCCACCTTGGACCCCGGCTCGCCGGGCGTGAGGTTGTACTCCTTGTCTCTTGTCAGGCCCGTGACGCGGAAACGCTTCATGTAGTAGGGGCCGCCCTTGCCGTTCTGATAGATGACGTTATAGACGGTGCGCTCGTCCTTGCGCTTGAAGACACCCACGTGTATCACGCCCTTGCCTATGAAGAGCTTGTCGGCCACGCGGACTATCTTGTAGCGTCCGTCGCGGTAGAATATTATGATGTCGTCGAGGCTCGAGCAGGTGCAGAGAAACTCATCCTTCCTGAGCGACGTGCCTATGAAGCCCTCCTCGCGGTCTATGTAGAGCTTCTCGGTCTGCTCGGCCACGGTGGCGGCCTGGATGTTGTCGAAGCTGCGTATCTGCGTCATGCGCGGGAATCCGGCCCCGTACTTCTCCTTGAGCCTTTCGAACCACGCTATGGTATATTCTGTCAGCGAGGCGAGGTCTTTCTCCACGTCGGCGGCCTTCTCCTCTATGGCGGCCATCTGCTCTTCGCTCTTGGCCACATTGAACTTGAGGATGCGGCCCATCTTGATCTCGAAGAGGCGTATGATGTCGTCGTCGGTGATGGGGCGGACCGGCTTCTTGATATACTTCTCGAGGCGCGTGCGTATGTGGGCCACGGCCTCGTCGCGGTTCTCGGCCTCCTCGTATCCCTTCTCCTTGTAGATGCGCTTCTCTATGAAGATGCGTTCGAGCGAGGCGAAGTGGAGCTGTTCTCTCAGCTCGCCCAGGCGTATCTCCAGCTCGCGGCGCAGGATGTCTCGCGTGCGGTCTACATTGTGGCGCAGCACGTCGCTGACGCCCACGAAGTGGGGCTTGTCGCCGGATATGACACAGCAGTTGGGCGAGACGGATATCTCGCAGTCTGTAAAGGCATATAGCGCGTCTATGGTGCGGTCCGACGATGTGCCTGGGAGGAGGTGGATGATGATGTTGGCCTTCTCCGAGGTGTTGTCGTCCACCTTGCGTATCTTGATCTTGCCGCTCTCGAAGGCCTTGAGGATAGACTCTATCAGGGTGGCCGTGGTCTTGCCGTAGGGTATCTCGGTGATGGCCAGTGTCTTGTTGTCTATCTTCTCTATCTTGGCGCGGATGCGCACGGCTCCGCCGCGCTCGCCGTCGTTGTAGCGCGAGACATCTATCATGCCTCCGGTCAGGAAGTCGGGATAGAGCGCGAACTCCTCGCCGCGCAGGTAGGCCGTGGCGGCGTCTATTATCTCGTTGAAGTTGTGGGGGAGTATCTTGGACGATAGGCCCACGGCTATGCCCTCGACGCCCTGCGAGAGCAGCAGCGGGAACTTGACCGGGAGCGTCACCGGCTCTTTCTGACGGCCGTCATAGCTCGGGGTCCACTCGGTCACCTTGGGGTTGAAGACCGTGTCGAGCGCAAACTGCGAGAGGCGCGCCTCGATATATCGGCCCGCGGCCGCGCCTGCGCCCGTCAGCGTGTTGCCCCAGTTGCCCTGCGTGTCTACCAGCAGCTCCTTCTGTCCCAGCTGCACGAGCGCCTCGTAGATAGAGGCGTCGCCGTGGGGGTGGAACTGCATGGTGTTGCCCACGATGTTGGCCACCTTGTTCATGCGTCCGTCGTCGAGCAGTTTCATGGAGTGGAGTATGCGGCGTTGCACAGGCTTGAGGCCGTCCTCGATGTGGGGGACGGCGCGCTCGAGTATCACATAGCTCGCATAGTCGAGAAACCAGCTCTGGAACATCCCGCGCAGCTGATGCCGCACGGTGTCGTCGTTCTGGTCCACTATCACCTTCGGGTCGAAGCGCTCGGGCGCCGCAGACTCCGTGGTCTCGATGTTCTCTTCTTCGCTGTATACGGGTATATAGTTGTCGATTGTTTCGTCGCTCATGGTGTGGTCAGGGGAGGGGATTCAATGGCAAATATAGCAATTTTCCGCGAGAATCTAAAATAATATTGTCTCCCCGACACAAATTGCCCACGGCGGGGGCTTGATTCAGATTATTTTACACAAAAATAGCTCATGGAAGAGGTATATTCCGTATCTTTGTTGACTGTAAGCTGAAAACCTTTATGTCTCAACGCATCGATACATCATATCTTGGCAGGACTTTGATGGGGAGGCTCCTGCGGGAGATTCCTCTTATAGTGCTTCTGTATCTCTTCTTCTTTGTGCCCATATTTTTTGAGAACAACGACATAGGGCCTCTCGTCCGCCTGCTGAAACACTCGGTGTGGCAGCCTCTCTGGGCTGTCTTCCTGCTTGCGCTGGCCGCGTCGTCCGGTCGCTTTGTCCGCGGCCTTGTGCTTGTGCTGGCCGGAGTGTTCTTTACGGGCGAGCTGTTCTGCTTTTTCAGCCAGTCGTCGCGCATCACCAGCGGTCTGGTCACCATAATGATGCAGACCAATCCGGCCGAGTCTGCCGAGTTTCTGTCGTTGCCCAACACCCGCGAGGCCCTGCTCAAGTCTCTCGCCATCATGGCCGCGGTCTACCTGCTCTATTTCCTTTGCGTGGCTCTGTGGCACAGGATGTTGTCGGCAACGAGGCTCGTGGAGCGCCTTTTGGCGCGGAGGTCTCGGCGCCGCCTGCTGACGTGTCTGACAGCCGCTCTCGCACTCTTCTCTGCGGCAGACTGCTGGTATGCGGCCCGCAAGTTCTATCCCATCCACTGGATGCGCATCAATAATCTCCAGTATGCCACACCGCCGGTCCTGTACCCTCTGGTTGTCCAGGATGTTGTCGAGAACGGAGACCCGGCCCTTGTGGAAATGCTTGAGCAGGCCAACGATAATGTATCGATAACATCAGCTCCGCAAGATTCGCTCACGGTGGTCTATATTGTCGGCGAGTCTCATCCCCGTTGCCGCTCGGGCGTATATGGCTACTGGAGGGATACAACCCCGCGCCTCTCGGCCTTGGCGGAGGACAGCTCTCTGATTCTGCTGCGCGACGTGGTGGCGCCATTCAATATCACCTATCATATGTACCGCCGTCTCATGGCCGTAGGCGAGACTGTCGGCGAACAGAGGGCTCAAGCCGGACAGAATCAGGTATGGAGCCTCCCTCTTCTCCCTGCGGTGATGAAGAAGGCCGGGTTCAGGGTGGGGCTGTATGACAACCAGTCTACCGTGACACCGGGAAGGGCCTTTGACTTCGGCTCCAACAACTTCTTGGCCGGCGTGAATGTCAGAGCCCAGAGCTTAGACCTTGTCAACGACAGTGTCTGCAGATACGATGGCGAGCTCACAGCCGCCTATCCACCTCTGCGCGATGGTGTGCGCGACTTCACCATATATCATTTTATGGGCCAGCACACTTCGTTTGCCGAACGGTATCCGGCCTCTTCGGCGCGCTTCAGTCCGGAGGAGTACAGAGCCATACCGCAATACACCGAGGTGATGTGCCATACCTCGGCCAATGCAGACAATGCCACACTCTATGTCGATTCGCTTATTGGCAATGTCATAGATTCTGTCTCGGGACGTAATGCCGTGCTTGTATATGTGTCTGACCATGGAGAGGAGGCTTATGACTTCCGCAACTCAATCGGACGCAAAACAGATTTTGGCAACCCCGGGATGCTCCGTACACAGATACAGGTGGCGGCTTTCGTATGGCTCAGCCCAGAATATCGCCGGCGACATCCCGAGGCCGAGCGTCTGCTCAGGGCCAACGCCTCGCGAAAGATATACAACACAGACCTCCCGGCCACTGTCATCGACCTTGCAGGCATAGGCTATGAGGGCTTTGACCGCGAATACTCTCTGCTCAATCCCGGATGCCGTGACCGCCGCCACCGCTGGATCAACAACACAGTGGACTATAACGCCCTCCAGAAAGAGGTCGAGAACTGTCCAATGTACTACAAGGCCGGCAGGTGATTGAGGGGCGCTCCGGATATGAACCGGAGAGACACAAAAAAAATTGATTGTCTCGCGACAACCAATCTTTTGTTAACCTTAAATCTAATACCATGAAAAACACATTGCAAAGGTAGGACGTTTTTGCGGTATATGCAAATTTTCTGATGGAAATTTTCCACTAAATTTGAAAAATAGATGCAAAAAGGTGTGAAAAATGCGTTTTGGGTGACATTTGTCAAGCACACAGCACACCTTTATTATTGCCCGGGCGATTGAACCGTATACTCTCCGCAGGTGTTATAACGGAGAGTAACCACTGACAAAATCTCTCGGAAAATGAAACGAATAGCTAAACTCCTTGCCGCAGGGACGGCCCTTGCCGCCGCCCTGCTCGGGTCTGCGCCTGAGGCGGAGGCCTGCACACGCGTCCTCTACGTGGGCTCTGACAGCCTGCGCATCGTCGGCAGGTCGCTCGACTGGAAAAACCCTATCCCCACCAACCTCTACGTCTATCCTCGCGGGATAGCCAAGAAAGGCCACGACAAGCCCGGAGCCGTTGAGTGGACCGCGCGCTACGGCGCCATATATGCCGTGGGCTATGACGGCGGCGTCACCGAAGGCATGAACGAGAAAGGCCTCGTGGTCAACGGACTCTTCTGCAAGGGCACCGTCTACGTCAACGAGTCTACAGCCTCGCGCCCGCCCATGTCGCTGTCGATGTTCCCGGCATGGATTCTCGACAACTGCGCTACCACAGCCGAGGCAGTGGACCTGCTCAAGAAGCAGGAATTCACCATCTCCGGCTCTGACTTTGACGGCGGCACGGCCTCGGCCCTCCACTGGGGCATCACAGACCTCTCCGGAGCCTCGGCCATCGTAGAGTTTGACCACGGCGACATCCGGGTCTACGAAGGCCGGGACATCCCCGTGCTGACCAACGACCCTCCCTATCCCGACATGAAGGCCATCAATGAATACTGGACCAAGATAGGCGGCACACACATGATGCCGGGCACCGTGGCCAGCCCCGACCGCTTTGTGCGCGCGACATTCTTCGACGCCCACGTCGAGAAGACCTCCGACGCCGCCCTCGGCATGGCCATAGTCCGCTCCATCATGGCCAACGTCTCTGTTCCCTACACCTACACGGAGGGGAGCGCCAACCTCTCGGCCACACAGTGGCGCTCATACTCCAACCTGCGCGACCTCCGCTACTACTTCGACGTGGTGACCAACGACGGCATCTTCTACATAGACCTCGCCAAGGTGGACCTGCGCAAGGGCGCGCCTGTGATGAAACTCGACGTCTCCCTGAGCAGAGACTACGTAGGCGAGGCCAACCGCCACCTGGCCCCCAGCCGGCCCTTCACCCCCATGTACTGACCGCCTTCACCACCGCGTCCCTCAGGCCGCAGGGGTCCAAAAAAGGGTGTGCCGCTTTCGTTATTGCAAAAAAAATCATTAAATTTGCAGACGGATATGCGACACACCCTACTCACACTTGTGCTGCTCTTGGCCTCGGCCCTGGCTTTCGCCGCTCCTCCCCGCTGGGAGGGGGTCTCGGGCCATGTCCCCGGCATTGAGACAGTAGCGATGGGACAAAGCATTGACACGGAGCAGGTTGATGTGATAGTCCGCGACGGCTATATCTATCTTGCCTGCCGTCGCGAGACCCCGGTCAAGGTGTTCACCATCCTGGGTCAGCTGATAAGCTCGCAGACACTCCCGGCAGGCACACACCGCCTGAGGATGTCGGCCAAGGGAATCTACATTCTCAAGACCGACAACGCCACGCGCCGTGTGACCCTCTGATTTTCAATTCCCACCCCATATACACCAGATACGTACCTCCTATGGCTCTACGAAAAGCACGTCTTGTCATCAACCCCATCTCAGGCACGCGTTCTAAGAAAGGCCTGGCCGAATATGTGGTCTCCAGGCTCGCACCCAAGGGCTGGGAAGTCGAGGTGGCATACACCGAAGGGCACGGCGACGCCACACGCCTGGCCAGCGAGGCCGCAGAGATGGGCTATGACGCCGTCTTTGCCGCCGGCGGAGATGGCACCATCAACGAGACGGCCGCCGCGCTCTGCGGCACAGCTACGGCCCTCGGCATAGTGCCCTGCGGCTCGGGCAACGGCCTTGCGCGCCACCTGGGCATACCGGTCGACGTCGAGGAATCTGTCAAGGTGATAGCAGGCAACTCGGCCAAGGCCATAGACTACGCCTCGGTCAACGGCTCACATAAGTTTTTCTGCACCTGCGGGGTAGGGTTCGACGCCGCGGTGAGCGAAGCCTTCTCGCGCAAGAAGACACGCGGCAAGCTGACGTATATCCAGAGCACCTTCCAGACCTACGCCCACTTCGAGCCACAGTACTACACCATCACCGCCGACGGCCAGAGGCTCACAGAGAAGGCCTTCCTTGTAGCCGTCTGCAACGCATCCCAGTATGGCAACAACGCCTACATAGCCCCGGGCGCCGTCATAGACGACGGCCTGCTCGACGTCACCATAGTCCACGCCGGCAACATCCTCTCTACGGCGCTCGTAGGCTTTGACATCCTGGCCGGCCAGATAGAGAGAAACGCCTCGGCCATGACATTCCGCACCCACGCCCTGACCATAGAACGCGGCGATGCCGGAGCCGCGCATCTCGACGGCGAGCCCCTCGAGCTCGGCCCGCGCATCAACATAGCCTGCCATCACAGAGCGCTCCACGTCATAGCGCCCGAAGCCCCCATAGAGATAAAACCCTTCATCACCCCGGTCCAGGCAATGTTCAGCGACTTCCGCCTCGCCCTCAACAAACTCCTCAAGAAGTAAGACGGCACAATACCGTATATACCGAATTATTCAATTCTGCTATCCAGCCACTCCAATGCTTCGGATGGGTCAGCGAATATCTTTTCTGTCGCATCTATCCTGATACTCATGCTTGAGGCCGTTCCGTTAATAGTCACCCTTCCTTGGTATTTGCTCGCAAATACATCAAAGCCTAGATAATTGTCTGATATCTGGATATTGGATATGCCCCAAGAAACGGGAATATGTTTTTGAATAAGGCATAACCTCATAAAATCTGTCAACATAATTATATTTGATAAAATATATTGTTTGCACAAAGTTATCAAATATAATAACATTATCCAATATCGCCGATAGTATTTCCCAAAAGATTATATCGAATATGATATAATTGACTATCTTTGTGCAAACATTTTTATGATGAAACTGCGATTACGGGAATTATTGAGAGAAAGGTCAATGACGCTTAAAGCCTTTTCTGAGCAGTCTGGCATCAGCCAGCCGAATCTCAGCAATTATATAAATGGAAATGTTTCTCCTACCCTGGACACTCTGACAAAGATAGCAGAATCTTTGGGTATTTCCGTTGCTGAGTTGTTCGAAGAAGCGCATCCGTTGGAGTTTTATGTGCGATACAAGGACAATATGTATAGTATTTCATCTAAGGATATAATAAATTTAATAGAGTCTAGGATACAGAATGAATAAGGATAAGGTTGCAGGTCTTTTAGGCAATACCGGTATCGAGATAGGATGTTTCCACGAGCATGGGAAAGCATCCGAGGCTTATGTTGAAGTCACATTCATACAGGATGACGGGTTTAGATGGGATACCATTGTTCCTTATGTCAACCGGCGCGCGGGATTGTCGATTGAGTCCGAGGAGCAACTTGCGGCATATCTTAAAAGTCTGAAGCCTTATTTTCAGGAGACAGCGATGTGCGATTGGAGAGATGCCGAAAGGAAGGTGTGGGAGGCAACAAAGGCAGATGTTACTAAGGAATTCTTCTTTGCGCTGCTTACATTTAAGCCTGTCATAGAGTTCCCTCCCAATGACAATCCTGCTCGAAGAATACAGGACATCAAGGATGCCGGTTATACAGTGGCTACCATTCCCAATTATAAAGGGCGTAAGTCTGCCCGGATTCTGTTGCCTGTCCCGAAGTTGTCTGAAATGGGATATGAAACCTTTACTCCTCAGTTCAAGGCAAGGGTTATCAGATTGCTAAATGGTATCAATGCCTATGAATGCAGGCCGACTGCTCCAAAAGGTTTGATCCCAGACCATAAGTTCTCTGAAGTCAGATGGGACAAAAACACAAGGTCAGAGAATCCTATGACTATGACAGACCAGGAGGTTGTCCGTAAATTTCAGCTTTTGGATAACCAGCGCAATCAGCAGAAGAGAGAGGTGTGCCGCAATTGTTTCCAGACAGGAAGACGTGGAGTGATCTATGGGATTCCATTTTTCTATAAAGGAGGAGAAAGATGGGATGAGGAAATTCCGGCGGTAGGTAAAAATGCAGAAAAAGGCTGTGAGGGCTGTGCATGGTATGACATTGAACGATGGCGTTCAGAACTGACAAAATTGATTGATGGCAAGAGGCATTAAAACATACGGGAGTGTCTGCTCCGGCATCGAAGCGGCGTCTTTTGTTTTGGGGCCATTGGGGGTCAAGCCCTTGTGGCTTTCTGAAATTGCAGACTTCCCCAACCGGGTGTTGTCGGCGAAATATTCTCATATTCCTAATCTGGGAGATATGAGAGGTATCCCGCAAATGATTGATGAGGATAGGATCGGCGTGCCGGATTTCCTTTGCGGCGGGACACCCTGCCAGGCTTTTTCCCTAGCCGGATGGAAGAACGGGCTGAATGATGACAGAGGCCAGCTGACATTGAAGTATATAGATATTCTTAATGTCATCGATAAAAAACGTGTCGCACAGAAACAAACACGGGCTTGCTTCATGTGGGAAAATGTAGAGGGCGTATTGAAGGATAAGACCAATGCCTTCGGCTTTTTTCTCGCGGGTCTATTGGGCCTTAAGAATCCGATAGAATGTGAGAAGTGGCCTAATGCAGGGGCGGTCTTTGGCATGGACCGCAATATTGCATGGAGAGTTCTTGATGCTAAATATTTCGGTGTACCTCAGCAGAGAAGACGCTTGTATCTCTTGGGTGGAGGCAAAGATTTCAACCCGTCGGACATACTGTTCGAAATAGGAGAACATATCAATGACCCGTATACTGTTTCAGCTAATAATCGGATGCCCTCTCTTTTCGAAGATGGTATTGCGGAGTCAAGACCTTTGGCCGGTGTCATAAACGGACACAATGTCGAGGTCTTCAGGGAATATTCAGATTGCCTGTATGCGGCATATGGTACAAAGTGGAACGGAAACGCTGCATCTTTCAACGGGTCTCTTTTTGTGTGTCAGGATGGTCGTGTGAGACGTCTGACTCCTAAAGAATGTGAGCGTCTTATGGGGTTCCCGGACGATTACACCAATATTCTGCCCGGCTCCCGGGCTACCAGACGCTATCAGGCTATCGGCAACTCCTGGGCAGTCCCTGTTGTTTCTTGGATATTTGATCGTCTGGTCAATCAAAATGTACAGCATATAAAGCTTCCTGAACACACGGCCTATCTCATAGAGCCATCCTATTCTCTATACTTCATAGATAGATTTGCAGAGTCTGAGAAAGGTTGGGTCAATGCTTCTGCTTATCCCTATGATTATGTGTTGTCTCATATGCTGGATATTGTCGACACTGATGTGGAAGATAAGTATTATTTGTCTCCTGCCGGATGCGCAGGGATTGTCAGACGCAAGATTGAACGGAATGTTCGTATTAATGAACGCCTGGAGTTCCACTTGCGTAATGGATTTGGAAATGATACGAGATACTTGTCCAAGGGAGTTGTGACCGGTCTGTTTTCAGAATGACTGTTGATGCATCGATAGAGTAGTCTGGATGTTTGATTTGCTCCTTAAAGAAGGCTGACCCCATAAACGATAAAAAGGGGCTGCTTCACGCAGCTCCTTTTCATGAGTTTCCAATAGGTACAATTTCTAAGGTAAAAAAGATTGTTTTAGGTTCGTGATGCAAA
>JAIDJD010000444.1:0-1279 GCA_029052375.1 Duncaniella sp.
AAGGGTCTGGCGCGGGTTTGCCGGGGGCGGGCTTGGTGTTTCCGGCGGGATACGAGGGCTGCGGGTTGGCCTTGTCCACCTCGTCGCCCTCGACCACCTGCCACTTGTCCGAGGCTGTGCCGGCCTCGCCCTCGCCCTGCATATTCTCATAGAAGTAGAGGGCATTGACATTCTCGTTGTGCTGGGCGGCTATCTGCTCGTCTATGGTGCCCTTGCCTATCACGGCGGTGTTGAATCCATAGACGGGGTCTCCCTTGGAGATGCGGGCCTCCCATGTGTCGTTGTACTCGACCGAGGCGGGATTGTCCACATATTTGATGGTCTGGCCGTTGGCAATAAGCTCGTTGAGCTCTGCGTCTTCTGTGCCATAGGTCCCGGGCTTGTTGTCGGCGCCGAGCAGGCAGTGGGCCGGGATATCCTTTATCTCGGCCGTCTTGAGGTATATATATATATTCTCCTTGAGGTCTCGGGCGTCGAAGGCTATGGTGACCTTGGAGGCGGCGCGCTTTACCCACGCCTTGAGCGTGACCTCAGGCAGCCCGACGGCCACGAGAGGCGCGTCAAAGCCCTTGCTGGTATTGTCCTGCGAAAAGTAGCCGAACATCTGGCTGTTGTCGGCCACACTGCCGCTCTGCCAGTCGAGGGTGATGTTCTTGAGGGCCTCCTGGGTGGCCATGTTCTCGGGCGTGAACCTCGAGTCGGGGACATTGGCTATGGCATACATATGATAGTAGCCGTAGGGGAGCTTGGCCAGCTTGACCGTGGCCTTCTTGGTAGCGGCCTCGGCTCTGTGGCCCGTCGAACCGGTGTCGCCCGGGTCTGTCGAGGCAGACGACGGGGTGTCGGACGGATTTTCGGTAGTGTCGTCTATGACGAGCGAGGCGCGGTCGAAATATTCCTTGCGGACAAACTTGCCGGCCTTGTCGTAGATCACCACACAGACACTATTGATGTCCTTGATGGCATCGCCGGGCGTGCCCCCAGAGACACTGCGCGAGAGTGCGGAGTTGAGCGAGGGGAAAGACACCTCGGCTGTAACATACGCGTCGCCCCTGCCGAGGTCCGAGGGGTCGGCCTGGAGCTCATCGACACATCCGGAGAGGAGGCCGAGGCAGGCCAGCAGGGTGAAAAGTATTATCGAATGAAAGATTTTCATATTGTCAGCAGATTGGCTTTATGGCGTGGCATTGTATGGGTCCGGTGGGGTGGATTGAGATTCAGTCGCGGTCGATGCCGAAGTCCGGGTTCAACCACACTCCGGTATAGGGCACTAACCTGA
>JAIDJD010000444.1:1289-2177 GCA_029052375.1 Duncaniella sp.
TGCCTGTCAGCGTCATCAGGACCACCACATGGGTGTTGCGGGGGAGCATCGGGAGGTTGGGGAGCGTGACAGGCTCGAAATATCCGGCCTCGTCCTCGCCGTCCCCGACCTTGATGGTCACGGTGTACTTGCCTTTGCGGCTCTCGGGCAGGTAGACGAGAGGATGATAGAACGCGCTGTCGGGGAGCTGTTTGAGCTGGACCTTGTCTGTGAAGGCAAACTCAGTGTGTGCGGCCGCGGCGGGAATCTCGTAGTCCGTGATGAAACGGCCTCCGAGCTGAGTGTCGGACGGGAGATGCTTGGCAGGGTCGTAGACCGTGGCGCGGGGCATGAGGTATTCGCTGTCTGCGAGGCCGTCCACCCTGATGCCTCCGACAGACATCCCGGGTATCTCGCCTGTCCCGTCGGCCATCCTGAAGATGAACGAGAACTTGACGGCGGCACGGGTGATGAACATATCCTTGAAGATATAGCGGTCGCCCGGGTCGGCAGGCTTGGGGACGCTGAGGCTGAAACACTCGCTCATGGGCACGTAGGTGCCTCCCGTGCGGTTGTCTATGAGAGGGCTGTCTTTCTGCCTTGTGAGGGTGATGGACTCGAGCTCACCGGCGGGATAGGGTGAGCCTGCGGCCAGCTTGTTGAAGTCATACCCGGTGTTGGCACACACGAAGTCTTCGTTGGCTATGAGATATACCCTCTTGTTCTCGCCTCCCTTGACCTTGAAGGTCATGTTGTCGTACTCGAGCGAGCCCTTGACAGCCGAGACAAACTTGCGGTTGTGCTCTATCGAGTCTGCCTTGAGGCCGTCGGCAGAGGTGCGCACGATGATTACGCGAAGGGTGTTGATATATTCATACTCCGAGACAGGAGCCTCAAAGTAGTTGAGGT
>JAIDJD010000445.1 GCA_029052375.1 Duncaniella sp.
CATCAAATGCGTGGGCGTCCTCACCTCCGGAGGTGACGCACCCGGAATGAATGCCGCCATCCGCGCCGTCACCCGCGCTGCCATATACAGCGGACTGCGCGTCAAAGGCATCTACCGCGGCTACCGCGGCCTCATCACCGACGAGATAGTAGAGTTCAAGACCCAGAACGTATCAAACATCATCCAGGCCGGAGGCACCATCCTCAAGACAGCCCGCTGCAAGGAGTTTGCCACCCCCGAAGGGCGCCAGCTGGCCTATGACAACCTCAAGCGCCAGGAGATAGACGCCCTCGTGGTGATAGGCGGCGACGGCTCGCTGACAGGCGCCCGCATCTTCGCCAACGAGTTCAACATCCCCATCATAGGCCTTCCCGGCACTATCGACAACGACCTCTACGGCACAGACTCGACCATCGGATACGACACAGCCCTCAACACCATTATGGAGTGTGTCGACAAGATACGCGACACAGCCACCTCGCACGAGCGCCTCTTCTTCATCGAGGTGATGGGCCGCGACGCGGGCTTCCTCGCCCTCAACGGCGCCATAGCCGCCGGAGCCGAGGCCGCCATCATCCCGGAGATGTCAACAGAGGTAGACCAGCTGGCCGAGCTCATCGACCACGGATTCCGCAAGAGCAAGAACTCGTCCATAGTGCTCGTGGCCGAGAGCCCCGTCACCGGCGGCGCCATGGGCCTGGCCGAGCGCGTCAAGAACGAGTATCCCGGCTATGACGTGCGCGTCTCCATCCTCGGACACCTCCAGCGAGGAGGCTCGCCAACAGCCTTCGACCGCATCCTGGCCTCGCGCCTGGGCTCGGCCGCCATCGACGCCCTCATCGAGGACCAGCGCAACGTGATGATGGGTGTGCGCAACGACGAGATTGTCTACGTGCCGTTCTCCAAGGCCATCAAGAACGACAAGCCCATCCGCCGCGACCTCATAGACACCCTGCGCCGCCTCTCCATCTGACGGCGCCGGACAAGACCCGACCGCAGACAGACAGGCCGGAGGCTCTCACCCGGCCTCCGGCCTGCCTGTCTGCGGCCCGACTGAAACCTCAAGCAAACCACACGCCACTCAAGAATGATAGAAGTCCGCAACATCACCAAGAGCTACGACTCGCTCAGAGTGCTCGACGACGTCAGCCTGACCATACAGCCCGGAGAGTTTGTCTCTATCGTGGGGCCGAGCGGAGCCGGCAAGACCACCCTGCTCCAGATAATAGGCTCGCTCGAGGCTCCCGACTCGGGCAGCGTATTGTATGACGGCACAGACATCGTCAGGATGAAAGAGCGCCCCCTCGCGGCCTTCCGCAACCGCAACATAGGGTTCGTGTTCCAGTTCCACCAGCTGCTGCCCGAATTCACCGTCACCGAGAACGTCGCCCTCCCCGCCATGATAGGCGGCGAGCCGAGGGCCAAGGCCATGGAGCGGGCCCGCGAGATACTCTCAGACCTTGGCCTCGGGGCTCGCCTCGCCCACAGGCCCACACAGCTCTCGGGCGGCGAGCGCCAGCGCGCCGCTGTCGCAAGGGCCCTCGTCAACAATCCCAAGGTGATACTCGCCGACGAGCCCTCGGGGTCGCTCGACTCGCACAACCGCGAAGAGCTCTATGCTCTCTTCTTCGACCTCAGGCGCCGCACGGGCACCACCTTTGTCATCGTCACCCACGACGAGAGCCTCGCCCTCACCTCTGACCGCATAATCCACATGGCCGACGGCCGCATCTCGGACCGATGAGACTGAGCCTCACAGGCCTCGCGGCCATGCTTGCCCCGCTCCTCGCCCTCGGCTCTTGTGCCGGCGAGGAGACAGACGGCCCCGTCCAGGCTTACCTCACGGACATTGCCACCTTCGAGGGCAACACGCCCGGCGGCTCGGTCTTCACCGTCAGGATGATGGACGACTCGCCCCTGGCCACCCTCAGGGCCGACAGGGGCGTCGACTGCGGCCGCAAGCCTCCCGTCAGGATGATGATACGCTACCAGCCGCAGAACGGCAGGCCCTACACAGACTCTGACATACGCCTGAGCCATGCGTCGCCCGTCAACAGCGAGCCCCCCGTGACAGACCCCGCCACAGCCTCGAGGCTCCTGGCGCTCTTCGGCCGCGACCCCGCAGAGCCGGTCTCTGTATGGCGCACGGGCGAATACATCAACATCAGGATGAGGCTCATGGAGTGTGCCGAGGCGCGCACTCTGGCCCTGGTGCTCGTGCCCGAGACAGCCAGGACGGCCGAGCCTGAATACCGTCTGGTCCACGCCCTGCCCGCCGGAGCGCCCCCCTCGTATATGCGCACGGCCTATGCGTCCTACGACATTTCATACGTCTGGTCCGACCCCTCGACCAGGCTGGTGAAGATAAGCCTCAACCCCGGAGAGACTTTCACATTCAGAAGACAATAATACCGAGCCGGCCGTGGTGTCAACCCCGGCCGGCTCGGCACATTTCAAGGGCGCGGCAGGGCATTTTGTGCAAAAGGTTAAAATTCACCAAAGAGTAGGTTCGGTTCAAATAAATCACTATATTTGTGAAATCAATACCCTCCTCCAGTCAACCACAAAACATAAACCCCTCAAAACATACATTATGCCCAAGATAACCGGAGCTGTAGAGATAGACCGCGAGCGGTGTAAAGGATGCGACCTCTGTGTCGTGGCCTGTCCGTGTTCAGTGCTTGCCCTCGAGACCCATGACGTCAACGACCGCGGCTACCACTATGCCGCGGATGTCAACGCCGCGGCCTGCATCGGATGTGCGGCCTGCGCCACCGTCTGCCCCGACGGATGCATCACCGTCTATCGCGTGGTAGAGAAATAATCAACAGGAACACATAAAAATGCAAGATATGGAAGAAGTCAGACTGATGAAAGGCAACGAGGCCATAGCGCACGCCGCAATCAGATATGGCGTCGACGGATATTTCGGATATCCCATCACCCCCCAGAGCGAGATTCTCGAGACTCTCGAGGAGCTCATGCCCTGGGACACCACCGGCATGGTGGTGCTCCAGGCCGAGAGCGAGGTGGCCGCCATCAACATGGTCTACGGCGGCGCCGCCACAGGCAAGGCCTGCATGACCTCGTCGTCCAGCCCCGGTGTCAGCCTCAAGCAGGAGGGCATATCGTACATAGCCGCCGGCGAACTGCCCGCGCTCATCATCAACTGTATGCGCGGAGGTCCCGGCCTCGGCACCATCCAGCCCTCGCAGGCCGACTATTTCCAGGCCACCAAGGGCGGCGGCCACGGAGACTATCACCTCATAGTGCTCTCGCCCGCCACCGTCCAGGAGATGGCAGACTTCGTGGGCCTCGGCTTTGACCTCGCCTACAAATACCGCAACCCCGTGATGATGCTCGCCGACGGCGTCGTGGGACAGATGATGGAAAAGGTGGTGCTGCCGCCCCAGCGTCCCCGCCGCACAGACAGCGAGATAGCCGAGCAGTGTCCCTGGGCCGTCACCGGACGCCCCGAAGGCCGCGGGCCGGTGGTCCAGACCACCCTCGAGCTCGACCCCCTGAAGATGGAGAAGCACAACCTCCACCTCCAGGAGAAGTATGACCTCATCTCGGCCAACGAGGTGAGATACCAGGAGGTGGACACCGACGACGCCGAATATCTCGTGATGGCCTTCGGCTCTGTGGCCCGAATATGCCAGAAGGCTGTAGAGGAGGCCCGCGAGCAGGGCATCAAGGTGGGACTCCTGCGCCCCGTCACCCTCTGGCCCTTCCCCGCCGAGCCCGTCGCACGCCTCAGCCGCAAGGTCAAGGGCATACTCGTGGTAGAGCTCAACGCAGGCCAGATGATAGAAGACGTGCGCCTCAGCCTCGACGAGCGCATCCCCGTCCACCACTTCGGACGCATGGGAGGCATAGTGATGGACCCCGACGAGGTCCTCGACGCACTCAAGGCAAAGTTTAACATCCAGTGACACCAAGAGACATGACACCTGAAGAAATCAAAAAGCCCGAAAACATCGTGGCTAAGCGCCCCGCACTGCTCAACGACAACACGATGCACTACTGTCCCGGCTGCTCGCACGGCGTGGTGCACAAGCTCGTGGCCGAAGTGATAGAGGAGATGGGAGCCGAACACATAGCCATAGGCATCGCGCCTGTGGGATGTGCGGTCATGGCATACAACTACATAGACATCGACTGGATAGAGGCCCCCCACGGACGAGCCCCGGCTCTGGCCACAGCCGTCAAGCGCCTCAGCCCCTCGCGCCTCGTCTTCACATACCAGGGAGACGGCGACCTCGCGGCGATAGGCACAGCAGAGACCATACACGCCGCCAACCGCGGAGAGAACATCGCCATAATCTTCATCAACAACGGCATCTACGGCATGACCGGAGGACAGATGGCCCCCACAACCCTCGAGGGTATGGTGACGGCCACAACCCCATACGGACGCCGCGTAGACCTCAACGGACACCCCCTGAACATATCCAGCCTGCTCGCCGGCCTCGAGGGCACCTGCTATGTCACACGCCAGAGCGTCCACACCGCCGCCGCTGTGCGCAAGGCCAAGAAGGCGATTCGCCAGGCTTTCGAAAACTCAATGAAGGGCCTCGGGACATCCGTGGTCGAGGTTGTCTCGACCTGTGCCTCGGGCTGGAAGCTCTCGCCCGCCAAGGCCAACGAGTGGATGACAGAACATATGTTCGAGGCATATCCCACAGGCGACATCAAGAACACTACAACTCAGAAATCATGAAGGAAGAAATCATCATAGCAGGCTTCGGCGGACAAGGTGTGCTTTCCATGGGCAAAATCCTGGCCTACGCCGGACTGATGGACGACCTCGAGGTGACATGGATGCCCTCCTACGGCCCCGAACAGCGCGGCGGCACGGCCAACGTCACCGTCATCATCTCGGACAAGCCCATCTCGAGCCCCGTGCTCAACAGATATGACACAGCCGTCATCCTCAACCAGCAGAGCCTCGACAAGTTCGAGAGCAAGGTGAAGCCCGGCGGCACCCTCATCTACGATCCCTACAGCCTCAGGCATAAGCCCACGCGCAAGGATATCAGACTGCTGCCCGTAGAGGCCATGGAGGCTACGTTCAAGCTCTCTTCGGCCAAGGTCTACAACATGGTGCTTCTCGGTGCCCTGCTCAAGAGCCGCCCCATCGTGAGCGTAGATGCAGTGATGCGCGGCCTCAAGAAGACTCTGCCCGAACGCCACCACCACCTGCTCCCCCTCAACAAAGAGGCTATCCTCAAGGGTATGGAGCTTGTTGAAGGTTGAAAGTTTAAAGTTTAAAGTTTATGGCCTTCGGCCTTAGGTTTAAAGTTTAGGCTTCGCGCAGTTGAGAGTTTAAAGTTTAGGGCCTTCGGCTTTAGGTTTAAAGTTTAGGCTTCGCGCAGTTGAGAGTTTAAAGTTTAGGGCCTTCGGCTTTAGGTTTAAAGTTTAGGC
>JAIDJD010000446.1 GCA_029052375.1 Duncaniella sp.
TGGGGTCGGCGAGGGCGCGTATGGTGGCGGCGCGGGCGTGGGCCGAGACTCCGGTGGTGCATCCGGGCAGGAGGTCGACGGTGACGGTGAACGGGGTGCCGAGCATGGAGGTGTTCTCCTCTACCTGCCTGCCGAGCCCGAGCTCCTTGCAGCGGCTTATGGCAAGGGGCGCGCACAGCTCGCCGCGGGCATTTGTAACCATGAAATTGACGTGTTCCGGAGTCACCTTCTCGGCGGCGATGATGAGGTCTCCCTCATTCTCGCGGTCTTCGTCGTCGACTACGACCACAAACTGGCCGTTGCGGAAGGCTTCTATCGCCTCGGGTATGGTGTCAAGCTTTATATTGTCCATAATCAGTGGTGGGATTTGTTGTGGATTGATTGGCGGGGAGGCCTTGGCCGTGGCTCTCTCCTGTGCCGGCCTCGCCGGCTATGAGAGGCACCAGCTTGCCTGCCACCCTGGATACAGTCTCGAGCTCTGCACGCAGCCTCGAGAGAGACCTGCGGCCCACGAGCCACAGGGGCAGGCCTACAGGGAAGAGGACCATCATGGCCCACGACAGCCAGCGCCGGCGCGAGGGACGGTAGATCCACAGATTCCTGAGCACGGGGAAGTCCATCAGGGTGTTGATCACCATCTTGGAGCGCGAGTTGGAGAGGCGGTCTATGAGCTGTTCGAGGTCGTCGCGCAGAGCCATGAGCCCCTCCATGTCGTAACCCCTGAGCCAGTAGGCCCTGTAGCCCTCCGACACGGGATTGGCCTCGAGATAGGCGCGGACATTCTCCTGCACCCGAGCGAGGCGCTCTGCGGCAAGAGCGGGGCGGACATCCTCGATGACCACCTCTTTCATCACCACGTTGCGCGTCTCGCTGACGCCCAGGAGGCGGCGGAAGAAGGCCATGTAGGCATCCTTGTTGAAGACGGCCGAGTCGTTGACGGCCTTGTAGGTGAAGAATATGCCCATGGGCAGGAGCACCGCGGCGCTGAGCCACATACCCTGCCAGACAGGGAGCTTGCCGTCGCGGGCCATCTTGTAGCCCATGTTGTCGATGATGTAGTAGAAGATGAAGAGGAACACCGAGATGACAAGCGGTGTGCCGAGGCCGCCCTTGCGTATGATGGCGCCGAGCGGGGCGCCGATGAAGAAGAAGATGATGCAGGCGAAGGAGAGAGTGAACTTCTTCTGCAGCTCTATCGAGTGGCGGCGGATAGTCTTGAGGTCGTCGGCCTGCTGGAGGGCCTTGAACTCATAGTCCTGGCGCTGGCGCTGGGCGCGCGCAAGGGCGTTGTTGAGTATGTTGAGCTCCACGCCGGAGGAGGACCCGCGGAAGATGGAGTCGACGTTGAGCGGAGCCTTGAGCGCGAGGTCGGGACGCAGACGATATTCCACAGCCGAGGTGTCTGTCTCGCGCACGTTGACGTAGGGGAGCATCTCCATGATGGCACGGTGGCGCATCGTGTATCCGTTCTGATTGGCGGCCGAGTCGGCCTGGTGGCTCACGGAGTCTATGGTGGCCTGGAGTTCGGCCATGTTCTTGCCGACGTACTGGCTGCGCATCCCCTGCTCGTCCATGCGGTTGAAGTTTGCGTCGAAGTTCAGCATTATCTCCTTGGTTGAGAACGACTCGCGGCGGTAGGGGACATTGTTCATGCGGCGTCCGGCATCGCGGAGGTTCTCGAACGACTCGCCCGACCACAGCTGGAGGAAGAGGCGTGTCTTGTCTGGCGTGAAAGCCATCTTGCCCGAGTCGGCCAGGATGACGGATGAGTTCTCGAAGCCGCGCGAGAAGTTGTATATCTTCATGTCGTAGAGGACGCCTGTCTCGCGGTCTTTCTTCTCGACATAGAGGTTGTAGCCCGGAATCTGGTCGTAGAAGACGCCCTCAGGTATCTCGACCTCGGGCGACTTCTGGCGCACGGAGTAGAGGAGGGTCCACATCTTGGTCTGCGCTATCGGCAGCACGTCGTTCTGGAAGAAGAAGGCGCCGGTCGCAATGGCCGCCATGAGTATGATGAGCGGGGCCATCGTGCGCAGCAGCGATATGCCCGAGGCCTTCATGGCCGTGAGCTCGAAATTCTCGCCGAGGTTGCCGAATATCATCAGCGAGGCGAGCAGGATGGCAAGAGGGAGAGCCATAGGCACCATGGTCATGGCCGCGTAGAAGAAGAGCTCTCCGAGGACGTCTATGCCGAGCCCCTTGCCCACCATATCGTCTATGTAGCGCCATAGAAACTGCATCAGCACTATGAAGAGACAGATGCAGAATGTCATCACAAACAGAGGCAGGAAGCTCTGAAGGATGAAGAGGTCCATACGTTTGATGCGTAGCACGGCTGTGGCGGTGTATGTGTAGGGGGATGATGACTGGCTTTGAGGGATGGTCTGGAGCCGTTTGGCTTATCCTAAAGGAGCGGCCCTGCAGGGAGGACCGCTCCTTTGGGAGTGTAGGTTCAGTATCCGGAGCCTGGGGCGGCGTCCGGGCGAGACTCAGGTCTCTGTCACTTTATGAGACGGGCCTTCACAGCCTCGGTGATGTCTGTGACGTCACCGCCGGTGTAGAGGGGCATCTGGTTTTCGAACACGAAGGTGTATCCGCCCTCGGCGCCTACGGCCTGGATAGCCTTGATGACATTCTCCTGTACGGGGGCCATGAGCTGCTGCTGCTGGCGCTGGATGTCCTGGACGGCGGTCTGGCGGAACTGCTGGATCTTGTTGTCAAGCTCCTGCATCTCCTGCATACGACGCTCCTTGATGGTGGCGGGGGTGTTCTCGTCGAGGGCCTGGAACTCCTCGTACTTCTTCTGGAACTCTTCCTGGAGCTTCTGGAACTCGGCCTCGTACTTCTTGTTGGCGGCGTCGAGCTGCTCGTTGATGGTCTTGATCTCAGGCATCGACTCCATCAGAGTGTTGGTGTTGATGACTGCGAACTTCTGAGCAAAGACGCTCACGGGCAGAGCGAGAAGGAGGAGCAATAAAAGTTTCTTTACCATTTTGATGATTTTATTGAGCGTTGTTTTTTAATTCTGTCTGTCTGCCGGCCGCCACGGATGAGAGGCTCGGCAAAAGCGGTGCAAATATAGCGAAATTATTTTGAATAACCTAACTTTTCGAGCACCTCGTTCGAAACATCGATGCGGGGCGAGGCAAATATGATGTCGGCAGACGAGGCCCGGTCGAAGATACAC